>JBKJLU010000381.1:0-3322 GCA_046596815.1 Acidimicrobiales bacterium
GTTCATGTAATAGGGAAAGCGGCTCGAGCAGCCGATGCCGGAGATGAAGACGGTGTTCTCCCGGCGGGCCCCGAGCTCGGGCATCAGCATCTGCATGGCCGTGAGGATCGAGTAGTCACCACAACCGGGGCACCACCGCACCTCCTGGTCGCTCGTCCAGTCCTTCTTGGTGGTCAGGGGGATGGTGGTGTCACTCATCGATGAGTGCTCCGATCGCAGCTTCGAGTTCGTCGGTGCGGAACGGCAGCCCCTGCACCTTGGTGTAGCTCCGGGCGTCGACGAGGTACTCGGCCCGCACCAGACGCACGAGCTGGCCGAGGTTCAGCTCGGGCACGAGGACCTTCGGGTAGTTGGCCAGGACCTCGCCCAGGTTCGGTGGGAACGGGTTCAGGTGGGTGAGATTGGCCTGCGCCACCGTGCGGCCCTTGACCCGGAGGGCCAGGACGCTGGCCCGGATGGCCCCTTCGGTCGAGCCCCAGCCGAGCACCAGCGTCGTGGCATCGCCGGTGGGATCGTCGACCCTGAGGAGGGGGATGTCGGACGCGATGTTGGCGATCTTGGCCTGGCGGAGGTGCACCATCCGCTCGTGGTTGGCCGGGTCATAGGAGATGTTCCCGGTCACGTCCTCCTTCTCCAGCCCGCCGATGCGGTGCTCGAGTCCGGGCGTGCCGGGAATGGCCCACGGTCGGGCCAGGGTCACGGGGTCGCGCAGGTAGGGAAGGAAGGTCGTGCCGTCGTCACCGTTGGGTTGCGTGGCGAAGGGAACGCTGATGTCGGGGAGGTCGTCGACGTCGGGCAGCCGCCACGGCTCGGTGCCGTTGGCCAGATAGCCGTCGCTGAGCAGGATCACCGGCGTGCGGTACTTGAGGGCCAAGCGGGCCGCCTCGATGGCGGCGAAGAAGCACCCGCTCGGTGTGCTGGCGGCGACGATCGGCAGCGGTGACTCGCCATGGCGTCCGTACATGGCCAACATCAGGTCGGCCTGTTCGGTCTTCGTCGGCAGGCCGGTGGAAGGGCCGCCCCGCTGGATGTCGATCAGCAGCATGGGCAACTCCATGCTGATGGCGAGGCCGATGGTCTCGGCTTTCAGATCGACGCCAGGACCACTCGTCGTCGTCACTGCCAGATGCCCGGCGAACGCACTGCCGAGGGCGGCGCCGGCGGCGGCGATCTCATCCTCCGACTGCATCGTCCGAACGCCGAAGTTCTTGTGCTTCGACAGCTCGTGGAGGATGTCGCTGGCCGGGGTGATCGGGTAGCTGGCCAGGAAGACGGGCAGCTTGGCCAGCTGGCCGGCGGCAATGAGGCCCCAGGCCAGGGCGACGTTGCCGCTCATATTCGTGTAGGTCCCGGGCTCGAGCCGGGCCGGAGCAACGGCGTACTGCGGCGCGAACAACTCGGCCGTCTCGCCGAAGTTGTAGCCAGCCTTGAAGGCCAGGAGGTTGGCGTCGCGCACCATCGGGTTCTTGGCGAACTTCTCCTCGATCCAGGTGATCGTGGCGCCGAGCGGTCGGGTGTACATCCAACTCATGACGCCGAGGGCGAAGAAGTTCTTCGACCGCTCCGCATCGCGGGGCTTGGCCCCTGTCGGCTTGGCCGCCTCGAGGGTGATGCTCGTCATCGGGATCTCGTAGACGGTGAAGCTCGACAACGATCCGTCGGTGAGCGGGTTGGTGGCGTATCCGGCCTTGTGCAGAGCTCGCTCGTCGAAGGCATCGCTGTTGACGAGGAGGGTTCCGCCGGCGGTGAGATCGTGCAGTTCGCTCTTCAGGGCCGCCGGGTTCATGGCGATCAACACGCTCGGCGCATCGCCCGGCGTGAGGATGTCGTGGTCGGAGATGTGCACCTGGAAGGCCGACACTCCTGCCAGGGTGCCGGCCGGGGCCCGGATCTCGGCCGGGAAGTTGGGCAGCGTCGCCAGGTCGTTGCCGAACAGCGCACTCGACGCCGTGAACCGGTCACCGGTCAGCTGCATGCCGTCGCCGGAGTCGCCCGCGAAGCGGATGACCACCCGCTCGAGCGGCACGCCACCCTCCGCCCGTTCTTCCTGCACCGTTCCGGACACGTTCCCCCTGTCCCTTGCGGCGCCTCACTGTGCTGACGACGCCGTTGTCGTCCTGCTGTTGCGGACCTTACTGCCGGGTCAACCTCAGGAGATGGACGCCTCGTAGATGCTGGCGATCGCCTCGCCCAGAGCTCGATCGAACTCGTCGGCACTCTGTTGGAACGACAGGCTCTCCGTGAGGGCGCGGGAGAAGCTGGCGATGACGCCCGAGTTGCGAGCCAGGCGGGCGTTGGCCTCTGTCCGCGGATAGCCACCCGACAAGGCCACGACCCGAAGCACCCTGGGGTGGTCGACGAGCTCGGCGTAGAAGTTGTCGGCGTCGGGCAGCGTCAGTTTCAACATCACGTTGTCATCGGCCGACAGCGCATCGAGGCGCTCGACGATGGCCTGCTTCAGCGAGGCCTCGGCTGCGGCCTTGTCGGCACTGTGGATGTCGACCTCAGGCTCGATGATCGGCACGAGGCCGGCCGCCACGATCTGCGCGCCGACCTCGAACTGCTGGTCGACCACGGCCTGCACGCCGGCGCCGTCGCTCTTGATGACCGAGCGCATCTTGGTGCCGAACACCCCCTTGGCCACGGCCCGCTCGAGCAGTGCGTCGAGGTCGGGAATCGGCTTCATGACTTGGGCACCGTCGACCTCGTCGGCCAAGCCCTTGTCGACCTTCAGGAAGGGCACGACCTGCTTGGTCTCCCACAGGAAGGTCGACGTGTCCTGACCTTCGATCTGGCGGTCCATCGTGTTCTCGAAGAGGATGGCGCCCAGAACCCGATCGCCGTTGAAGCTCGGACTGGTGATGATGCGGCTGCGCATCTCGTGCATACGGGTGAACATTTCGTCGTCGTTCGAGTACGCGTCTGCACCCACGCCATAGAGCTTCAATGCCTTGGGCGTGCTCCCCCCGCTCTGGTCGAGAGCGGCGATGAAGCCTTTGCCGGTACGAACCTTTTCGAACTGCTCCTTGTCCATCCAGGCAGGCTACCGAGGTCACCGCCGCGCTCGCACCGCCGACGGGAGCGCAGCCGTCACCTCGGCGGCCGCTGCGACCAGTGCGGCCTCGATCTTCTTGGCCGATCGGATCGGGAGCACCGTGTGGGCCACGACCTCGGTGCGACTCTGGGTCAAGCCGCCCGTCCGGAAGAACCGCCGAGCCACATGGCCGACGACGACCACCTCGTCGCCGGCGACGAGGGTCGAGGCGACCGCCGGTGGGTCGTGCCACACCACCGGCACCGAATCGGCCCGCGCCGCCCCCGG
>JBKJLU010000137.1:0-12666 GCA_046596815.1 Acidimicrobiales bacterium
CGTGCCGATTTGGCTGCGTGGCGGGCCCGCATGGCATCGATCGCCTTTTTCACGATCTTGTTGCCCTCGGCCGGGTGCTCCTCGAGCCACTCCGCCAGTTTCTCGTTCGTGGCCCGCTCGACGGTGGAACGCACGGCGATGGTGCCGAGCTTCGACTTGGTCTGGCCCTCGAACTGGGGTTCTTGGATCTTGACCGCCAGGATGCAGGTCAAGCCCTCGCGGATGTCTTCGCCGGCGAGGTTCTCCTCCTTCTCCTTCAGGAGGTTCTTCGCCCGGGCGTACTTGTTGACCACGTTCGTGAGGGCCTTGCGGAACCCTTCCTCGTGGGTGCCGCCCTCCATGGTCTCGATGCCGTTGACGTAGGAGTGGATTCCCTCGTAGAAGCCGGTGTTCCACTGGAAGGCGAACTCGACCTCGGACTCGGCGTCGATGACCGCGTAGTGCCCGACCTTGGTGAAGAGCGGCTCTTTCGACATGTTGAGGTGGCGCACGAAGTCGGCGATGCCCCCCGGGTACTTGAACGTGACCTTGCGGTGCTCGTCGGAAGCTTCTGGCCGCTCGTCCTCGAATCGGATCTCGAGGCCCTTGTTCAGAAAGGCGTATGTCTGCAGGCGCTCGATCACCGTCTGGGCCCGGAAGTCGGTGCCTTCGGAGGCGAACACTTCGGCGTCCGGGAAGAACGTGATGGTGGTGCCCCGACGGCCTCGAGGGGCCGGGCCGACGACCTCCATCTTCCCCGTCGGCTTGCCGCCGTTCTCGAACACCATGCGGTGGCGGTTGCCGTCCTTGTCGACCTCGGCCACGAGCTTGCTCGACAGGGCGTTCACGACCGACACGCCGACGCCGTGAAGGCCGCCGGAGACCTTGTAGCCGCCGCCGCCGAACTTCCCGCCGGCATGGAGCACCGTGAGAATGACCTCGAGGGTGCTCTTGCCCTTGTGTTGCCCCTTCGTATACGGCTCGACGGGAATGCCGCGGCCGTTGTCGACCACCCGGCAGCCGCCTTCCGCCAGCAGCGTGATGTCGATGCGGTCGCAGTGGCCGGCCATGGCCTCGTCGACGGAGTTGTCGACGACCTCTCGAATCAGGTGATGGAGGCCGGTCAGACCGGTCGACCCGATGTACATCCCGGGACGTCGGCGGACGGCTTCGAGACCCTCGAGGACGTCGATGTTCTCGGCCCCGTACGAGCCGTCGCTGCGAGCTTTGGCCGTCTTTCTCGCAGCCTCATCGGGGGTGTCGGGACTTACCTGCTGCGCCACGGGCGCGACCTCACGATTTCGCGGGATGGAAATGGCGAACTTCTGTCGCGAACTCCCTGGTCACGGGGTCTGCGCGGCGGAAATTGCAATGATGGGATTGTACCAGAACCAGGCCCCGCGCACGAGCCCCTACGAAGGCCGAAAAGGTGGTCGTTTCGCCTTGTGCGAGCCATCTTCCACCCGGATGTCGATGCGGACCACGACGCCCTCGCCGGCGACGACGGCGAGGCGCGTCAACAGGTCGGCGGAGAGGTACCGCAACTGGGTCGCCCAGCCCGGCTGATCGACGGCGACGACCAGCACCCCGTCGGCCAGCGACACGGGTCGGGCGTGCGCCGCGACCGACGGACCGACGGCGGCGTCCCACTGGGAGAACACCGCCCCGAGGGCGGACGCCGTGGGGGCACCAAGGCGCCGGGCCAGGTGCTCGAGGCTGTCCTTGACCGGGCGAGGCGCGCTGCGGAAGCGCCGCTCCCAGTCCGCGGGGTCGGCCCCCCGACGCGACGTCAAGGAACCACCGTCACGAGATCGCCCCGCCTTGCACCCGGACGAGCTTGGCCGGTCGGGCCGACTCGGGCACCACGCCGGCCGTCGTCAGCAAAGCCTGCCCCGGTGGCAGGTGCGTGAGCAGTGCCTCGGAACGCTCGGGGTCGAGTTCGGAGAACACGTCGTCGAGCAGCAGCACCGGCGAGGCTCCGACCGCATCGCCCACGATCCGGTGGGCGGCCAACCGCAGGGCCAACGCCAACGACCGCTGCTCGCCCTGGGAGGCGTGGGTACGGCCAGGCAGGCCGGCGATCGACAGTGCGACCTCGTCACGATGGGGACCCACGAGCGACACCCCGCGCCGGAGGTCGTCGACGCGCGACGCGGCGATGGCGTCGGCGAGGGCCCCCGACCACGACCGCTGATAGGACACGGTCACGTCGGCCGCCGCGTGGGCCACCTGGTCGTAGGCCTTGGCGATCTCGGGTTCGAGGCGCGCCACCAGGTCTTCACGGGCCTCGGTCAGAGCCAGGCCAGCCGACGTCAACTTGGCGTCCCAGACGTCGAGCGTGCTCTCCACCTCGGGGGTCACACGCCCCCCACTCTGACGAAGCAAGGAGTTGCGCTGGCGCAGGACCCGGTCGACGTCGCGCTGCAGCGCGTCGAACTTCGGATGCAACCCCACCAGGACGTCGTCGAGGAACCGCCGCCGCTCCCCCGGCCCGCCCTTGACCAGCACCAGATCATCCGGGGCGAACACGCTGACCCGCACCGCGCCCAGCAGGTCGCGCGTCCGTTTGAGGGGTTGTCGATTGACCTGCACCCGGTCGCGACCGGCGGTATTGATCTCGGCTTCGATGAGCAGGCTGCGTTCCTCTCGCTCACCCTCGGCCCGAATCACCGCGCTGGCCGAACCTTGACGGACCAGTGCGTCGCTCGGTGCCCCCCGGAACGACGACAACGTCGCCAGGTAGCCAATGGCCTCGAGCAGGTTGGTCTTCCCCTCCCCGTTCGATCCGACAATGACCGTCAGGCCCTCAGGGTCGGGCTCGAAATCCGCGTTCTCGTAGTTGCGGAAGTTCGTCAGCCAGAGGCGGGTGACCCGCACGACGCGGCCCGCCTCAGTTGGTGAGGCGCACGGGCATGAGGAGGTACAGGTAATCCCCGCCCTCGGTGCTCCGCACGGACGCCGGCTTCATGGGATCGAGGGTCTCCAGGACGATCTCGTCGCCCCCGACGGCTTCCAGCCCGTCGATCAAGAAGGAAGGGTTGAACCCCATGACCAGGTCGGTGCCTTCGTACTTGGCGTCGAGGTCCTCGGTGGCCTGACCGAGCTCCTGGGTGATGACCGTGCACTCGACGCCATCGGGTCGGAACGACACCCGCACCGGGGTGATCGCATCTTTGACCAGCAGCCGCACCCGTCGCACGGCATCGAGCAGAGCCTCGCGGTTGACGAACAACCGGTTCGGATAGCTGTCCGGGATGAGCTTTTGGTACGGCGGGAACTCCCCCTCGATGAGGCGGGTGGTGAGGCGCACGGTGCCGACCTCGAACGAGGCGTCGCGCTCGCCGAGACGCAGCACCACGCTCTCCGACCCGTTGAGGAGTCGTTGCAGTTCGGACAGCGCCCGACCCGGCACCAGGACCTGCTGGTTCTCGCGAAGGACGGTGGTCCCCGGCAGATCTCGGACCGCCAGCCGGTAGCGGTCGGTGGCCACGAGGCGCAGCCCGTCGGCTTCCGAGGTCATCAGCACGCCGCTGATCACGGGAAGGCTGTCGTCTGAACTCGCCGCCCGCACGACCTGGCGCAGGGCCTCGGCCAGCTCGGTGGCCACCAGGGTCACCGCATCCCCGCCGGCCGCTGTGTCGTTCTCGGGGGGGAAGGGCAATCGGGGGAACTCATCGGCCGGGAGAATCCGCACGGCGAACTGTGAACGACCGGACGTAACCCGCACCTCGTCGTCGCCGGATTCGAACGTCACGGCCCCCGGCTCGAGCGCCCGCACGATCTCGGCGATCAGCCGGGCTGGCAGAACGGCCACGCCGTCTTCGAGGCCGTTCACCTCGAGGTCGACCTGGATCGTGAGATCGAGATCACTGCCCGCAAGGCGGAGTTGGTTGCCGGCGATCTCCAGTCGGACACCGGAGAGCACCGGCAGAGCTCCGCCTCGGGTGGCTACTGCGCGGCCGGCGGTGCTCAGGGCCTCGACGAGGGTGTCGCGCTCACAACGGAACTTCACCGTGCCTCTTCTCTTCTCTTAGATATAGAAAAAGTGCAGTAGCAGTAATAGGTGCTGTGGATTGTGGACAACTGCGGGTTGTCGCAGGTCAACGCGGGTGCGACCGTGTGGGTCGATGTCCCCAGGATTCCACAGGGGTGAGACAGTCTCGGGGAGCACCGGGGGAAAACCTCGATGTGTCCACCGAAATCACAAGGTTCCGACACGGCGTCGTCCCCAATGCTCAGGGTCGTCCCCATACGCCTCAAGCGCCCTTCTTGATGCGGTGCATGAGCTCGGTGACCTGGTCGTAGATGTGCCGGCGTTCCTTCATCTGCCCGCTGATCTTCTCTACGGCGTGGATGACGGTGGTGTGGTCTCGACCGCCGAACTCGCGGGCGATGGCGGGGTAGCTGAAGTCGGTCAGTTCCCGGAAGACGTACATCCCGATCTGTCGCGCCATGACGAGCGGGCGACGGCGGTTGGGTCCACACAGCTCCTCGACGCTGAATCCGAAGGTTTCGGCCGTCGTGTCGAGGATGAGCTTCGGCGTGATGGGTCGGGGCTCGTCGGCGCTCACACTGTCGGCCAGCACCCGCTCGGCCAGCGCCCGGGTCGGAGGTTCGCGATTGAGGCTGGCGAATGCCGACACCCGTACGAGGGCCCCTTCGAGCTCACGGATGTTGTTCTTGATGTGGATGGCGATGAACTCGAGCACCTCGTCCGGGAGGTGGGCGCTCTCGACCTCGGCCTTCTTACGGAGGATGGCGAGGCGAGTCTCGAGGTCGGGGGGTTGCACGTCGGTGATGAGCCCGGACAGGAACCGGCTACGCAGCCGCTCCTCCAGCGTCACCAAAGACTTGGCGTGGCGATCGGACGTGATCACGATCTGGCCGCCGGCGCCGTAGATCGTGTTGAACGTATGGAAGAACTCTTCCTGGGTGCCTTCTTTGTTTTCCAGGAACTGGATGTCGTCGACCAGGAGGACGTCGCACTCCCGGTAGCGCCGCTTGAAGGCCGAGGTGGAGTTCGTGCGGATGGCGTCGATGAACTCGTTCATGAACGTCTCGGTCGAGACGTACCGGATGGTCTTGGCCAGGTAGTGCTCGCGGACGTAGTGCCCGATGGCGTGGAGGAGGTGGGTCTTGCCGAGGCCGGCTTCGCCGTGAATGAAGAGTGGGTTGTAGCTCTTCGCCGGTGTCTCCGCCACCGACAGAGCAGCGGCGTGAGCGAAGCGGTTGGAGGCTCCGATGACGAACGTCTCGAACGTGTACTTCGGGTTGATCGGCAGCGGTGCGGTGCGGCCGTCGGGCGGCGGCTTGAGGGGGGTGATCGCCGCGACCGAACCTCGCGGGACGCCTCCGCTGTGGCGACTCGAGGGAGCCGGCATCGACGCATCGGTGCTGGTCAGAGGCTCGTCGAGGTCGTCCTGGTCGCTCCCCGCCTCGGTGTGGACCTCGAGTTCGACGTCGACCCCGCCACCGGCGAGGCCGGCGACCGCATCCTGCACGAGGGCCAGATAGCGGCCCTCCAGGCGTTCTTTGACCAGAGGGTTCGGCACCGCCAGGACGAGGCGGTCCGAGGTGTACGAGACCGGCCGGATGCCCTGGAAGAACGTCTTCCAGGTCGAGTCGGAAACCTGGTCCTGCAGCGCATCCGAGCACGCCATCCACAGCCGTTCGGCGTCTGTCACCTGCGTATCAGCCTCCCCAAACCCAGTTCGTCCACAGCACCGTCCACACCTGTGGATAGTCGGACCAGTCGGGGGAAGATCGACAGGCGTTGCCATCCAGACGGCATCGGCGAAGGGTGCAAGGTAGCACCGCCCTAGCGCCGGTTCTACGGCCGGGATGGAAAAAACCGGCCCCGGACCGCTACCGTGGTACTGGGCGCGCGCCTCTTGGTCGCCGCGCTCGATGACGCCTTCCGAGGGGCCGGCCCGAACGCCCGCCCGTCGGCCCCCCCGGTGAGCAGGAGGACTTCGTGAAGCGACCGTTCCAACCAAATGTCAGGAAGCGGGCCAAGAAGCATGGTTTCCGTCATCGCATGGCGACCAAAGCAGGACGCGCCGTCCTGAAGTCGCGTCGCGACAAGGGCCGCCAGCGACTCTCGGCCTGATCCGACGGCACCCGGCCGGTCCGCCACCGTGTGGCGTCTCTCCGATCCGGCGGCATTTTCGGCCCTGCGGGCCAGCCGCCATCGGGTTCGGCGCGGGCCGCTCTCGGTTGCGTGGGTGGAGAATCCGGTCGATGAGCCGCCCCGGGTGGCCTACGCCATCGGGAAGCGGGTCGGTGGCGCCGTCGAGCGCAACCGGGTCCGCCGCCGACTCCGTACCGTCATGGCCGATCTCGATCCCCCGCCCGGTCGCTACCTCATCGGTGTTGCTCCGGCCGGTTCCGAACTCTCCTTTCTCGACCTGAAAGTCCTGGTCAGCAACGCATTGTTGGCGCTCCCCACCCTCGAAACGGCTCCGCTCGAAAGCTCCGTCCGGTGATCCCGGAGTCTGGCGCGCCGCGAGGTCCGGGGGCCACGACCCTGCTTGCGGGTATTCGCCTGTACCAGTCGATCCGAGCGGGCCGACCTTCGCCCTGTCGGTTCGACCCCAGCTGTTCCGTCTACGGGCACCAGGCCATCGAGCGTCACGGCGCTTGGCGGGGCGCCTGGTTCACCGTCCGCCGCATCAGCCGTTGCCACCCTTGGGGTGGCTTCGGCTATGACCCCGTTCCCGACTAGGAAGCCCTTCCATGTTCGACATCGTGTTCAGCGCCCTCGGTGGCCTGCTGAGCTTCTTCTACGGCCTCGTTGGCAACTACGCCATCGCCATCGGCCTGTTGACCCTCTCGGTCATGCTGCTGCTGTTCCCCCTCAACGCCAAGGGGATGCGAGGCATGGCGGCGATGCAGAAGTTGCAGCCCGAGCTCAAGAAACTGCAGGTCAAGCACAAGAACGACAAGGCCGCGCTCAACGAGGAGACCATGGCGCTCTTCAAGGAGCACGGGGCCAGCCCGGTCGGCGGCTGCCTGCCCCTCCTCCTCCAGATGCCGGTGTTGTTCATCATGTACAACGTCATTCGGGGCCTCGTGCACAAGGTGCCGAGGGACACGCTGGTCGGTGACCTCCTCATACGCAAGGGAACTTTCGACCCGAAGTACCTCGACCACGGGTCGCAGCTCTATCGGGATCTGGCCGGCGAGACCCACATGCGGGCCTTCGGGATCGACCTGGCAAAATCTGCCAGTGAGGTGCTCAAGGTCTCGTTCGTCACCGCAGTCCCCTTTCTCGTGCTCATCGTCGGTGTGGTCGCCAGCGGGTATTACCAGCAGCGCATGATCACCCGGCGTAACGGGTCGAACGCCAACAACGACGACAATCCCATGGCCAAGCAGATGCAGCAGATGACGAAGATCATGCCGTTGATGTACCTCGTGTTCGGGTTCACCCTGCCGGCTGGCCTCAACGTGTACTTCCTGATCTCGAGCATCTTTCGCATCGGCCAGCAGGCACTCATCTACAAGATGGATCCGAGCCTGCTGCCCGCCGGAGCGCCTGCCGCACGAACTGCCGCTTCCCGCGACGTCACGGCCCGCTCGGAGGAGAAGGCGAAGAAGCCGACGCGGCCGGCGAGCAGCGGACCTTCGACCAACGGACGAGGGTCGGGGCATGGGTCGAGCGCCAAGAGCAGCAACGGGTCCGGGAAGAGTGCGGCCCTGCCGCCCGCCCGAATCGCCAACCGTCCCTCGAACAAGAAGAAGAAGCGACGCTGATGGAGTGGGTTGAAACTACAGGCAAGACCGTCGAAGAGGCGCTGGATCTGGCGCTGGACGAGTTGGGCGTGGATGCGGCCGACGCCGAGTACGAGGTGCTCGAAGAACCGAAGACGGGGTTGTTCGGCCGACTTCGCACCGAAGCCCGTCTTCGGGCGAGGGTCATGCCGACGACGCCCCGGGCCAAGGAGGAGCGCCGGCCCCGAGGCCGCAAGTCGACCACCGGAGCCAAGGATGCCCCGGTCAAGGAGACAGCGGGAAAGACGCCCGACGTCGACGAGGCCACGGCGACGAGCGATGCTCCCCCGGCAAGTCCCCGCCGAAACGAGCGATCCCGCTCCGGCTCCCGCTCTTCGGAGCGTTCGTCAAACCCTCGAACCACAGAGAAAGAGCCACGGATGAGCGACATCGAACAGGACGTGCCCATCGCCGAGCAGGGTGAGGTCGCGGCCGCCTTCGTGCAAGGGGTGGTCGAGCGTTTCGGCGCCTCGTCGGCCTCGGTCTCGACCCACATCATCGACGAGGACACGGTGGAGGTCCGGGTGGAGGGCGACGATCTCGGGCTGCTGATCGGACCGAAGGGCGCGGCGCTGCAGTCACTGCAGGAGTTGGCCCGCACCGCGGTGCAGCGCAAGACCGGGGCTCGCTCCGGCCGGGTCCTGGTTGACGTGAGCGGGTACCGCCAGCGCCGAAAGGAAGCGCTCGAGAAGTTTGCACGCAAGATCGCCGATGACGTGCTGGGCGGCGGCACGGCGGTTGTCCTCGAGCCGATGACGCCGGCCGACCGGAAGGTCATCCACGACACCGTGAACGATATCGACGGGGTGACCACCAGCTCCGATGGCGTCGAGCCCCGACGCCGGGTCGTGGTCTCACCCGCGTAACTCCACCCGTGGACGAGCAGGTAGCGAGGGCCCTGGCTGAAGCCAGGGCCCTCGGCTTTTTGGGACCAGGACCGCTCGAGGTCCACGAGGCGTCGGCTCAGGCGTTCATTGATGGGCTCGGTGCCGTCGAGGGACCGGCGCTGGATCTCGGCAGCGGGGGAGGAGTGCCAGGCCTTTTGCTGGCCGCCCACTACGGCGAGGTGACGTGGACGCTGCTCGACATCCACCGGCGACGAACCTCGTTTCTTGCGCGAACGGTTGCGCTCCTCGGCTGGGCCGATCGAGTGTCGGTGGTCCGGGAGAGTGCCGACGTGGCCGCCCGCTCCCCGGGTCTCCGGGCGCAGATGGACGTGGTCGTCGCCCGCTCGTTCGCACCGCCGGCGGTGACCGCCGAATGCGCTGCCGGCTTCCTCCGGACCGAAGGACGCTTGGCCGTTGCCGAGCCCCCGGCTCGCATGCCGGGCGATCGTTGGGACCAGCGGGAACTGGCGCGCTTAGGACTCGTTCCGGAATCGGCCGGTCGGATCGCTATCTTTCGACAGGTGACGTTGGCGCCGGAGACGACGCCGCGGATGTGGAGGAGTCTCACCCGAGCGCCTCTTTGGGAACGTTTCACGTGAAACATCTCGGAGGCCGATCGGTGTGAGAGCCGAAATTGTTTCACGTGAAACACTCGAAGGTGCTTGCATCCGAGCGGATTGTCGCCGACAATGCGCCGGTGACCCTGCCTGAGGACGACGTCGCAGCTCGCGGCCGAAGTATCTTCGAGCGACTCCGGGCGGAGCAGGACGCTCCACAACCGGACAGTGCGCCCGCCACAGCGCCAGCACCACCGGCCCATCGGTGGTCTGAGCTCGCTCCCGTGGCCAAGGGGGAAACTCCGACCACAAGCGGGCCCGTCCGGGAGGACCCGCCTCTGGAGCCTTCGGCAGAAGAGCTTTCCGAACGCAAGGAACCCACCGCCTCCGTTTCGGCGGCCGCTCCGCCATTCACGCCTACTCCGCCGATCATGCCCGACTTGCCCGACCTCCTGCCTCCCCCTGTAGATCGTGCAGAAGTGCTGACGCCACCGCCGACGCCGGCGGTGGCGGCGCCGGCCGCCGCCCATCCGTCGACCCGGGCGTCAGATCACTTCGCCCGGCCCTTGCCGCGCATCATCGCCATCGCCAACCAAAAGGGGGGGGTGGGCAAGACCACCACGACGGTGAATCTCGGTGCCAGCCTCGCCGTCCTCGGTTACCGGGTGCTGGTCGTCGACCTGGACCCCCAGGGCAACGCCACGACGGGCCTGGGTATCAATAGCCGGAACCTCGAGCACTCCATCTACGACGTCATTCTTCACGACGTGCCTATGGAGGACTGTGTCGAGCCTACGTCGCTCCGGAACTTGTACGTCGCCCCTGCGACGATCGACCTAGCCGGGGCGGAGATCGAGTTGGTGCCTGCGTTCAGCCGTGAACTGCGCCTGAAGCGAGCCCTCGAAGGGGTCCGGGACGACTACGACATGGTCCTGATCGATTGTCCCCCGTCACTCGGGTTGCTGACCGTCAATGGGTTGGCGGCGGCCACCGAGGTCGTCGTTCCCATCCAGTGCGAGTACTACGCCCTGGAAGGGCTCGGTCAGTTGCTTCGCAATGTCAACCTGGTGCAGTCGAACCTCAACACGTCACTCGAGGTCAGCGCCATCGTGTTGACCATGTACGACGCCCGGACCAAGCTGGCCGAGCAGGTGGCCGACGAGGTTCGGACCCACTTCGGTACCAAGGTGTGTCGCAACGTCATTCCCCGAACGGTGCGTCTTTCGGAGGCGCCGTCGTTCGGGCAACCGATCATCGTGTTCGATCCCACGTCACGCGGAGCTCTCGCGTACCGTGAACTGGCCAAGGAGGTTTCAGGTGGCGCGCCGCAGCGGACTGGGTAGAGGGTTGGGGGCATTGATCCCCACAGAGGTGGCCAATGAGGGGACGTCGGCGCTGCTCGAGTTGCCGGTGGGAGCGATTACTGCCAATTCCTTCCAGCCTCGGCACCATTTCGACGAGGAGACGCTGGCTTCACTGACGGCGTCCGTGCGTGAGTTGGGCGTCCTCCAGCCCATCCTGGTGCGGCCGGCGGAAGCCGACGGGTCGTATGAGCTCGTGGCGGGGGAGCGTCGATGGCGGGCGGCGAAGCGGGCGGGCCTACAGACCGTGCCGGCAATCGTCCGGGCGGCGTCGGATGTCTCGAGTCTCGAGCAGGCATTGGTGGAGAATCTCCACCGCCAGGATCTGAATGCCTTGGAAGAGGCAGCGGCCTACCAACAGCTGATCGAGGACTTCCACCTCACCCACGACGAGGTGGCGGCTCGCGTAGGAAAGAGCAGGTCAGCGATATCGAACGGGCTTCGCCTCTTCCAGTTGCCGCCGACGATCCAGCGCCTCGTGGCCGAGGCGCAGCTCAGTGCCGGACACGCACGGGCCCTCCTGGGCACCCCGGATCGTGGTTTTCAGGAGTCGCTGGCCAAGCGGGCGGTGGCCGAGGGCCTGTCGGTGCGCGACGTCGAGGAGTCCGTTCGACAACGCAACGAACTCGCCGGTCAGCTCGGGGGCACACCGCCCGCCGGGTCGTCGGCTCGCCCACCTTCCGGGAAGGCCCTGCGACCGCCGGGACTGCTCGAGTTGGAGGATTTACTCTCCGGTCACCTCGACACGCGCGTGAAAGTCGAGGTCGGTGCCAAGAAGGGTCGCCTGGTGATCGATTTCGCAACCCTGGAGGACCTCGAGCGCATCTATCGAGCGATGACCGAGGGTCGAGCACCGAAGAACAGTTCCTCCGTCGAGTAGCTCTGGTCGAGGTCGAGGCTCAAGTCTCACCTGACATCCCCATGCTGTGGACAACATGGGGACAATGCCGCTTCAGGCGTTGTCAGCGGGCGCAACCCAACGGCGGAGGGCGGCGGTGAGGGCGGTGGCGACATCCGCGGCCCGCTCGACCACGACCACTGCGGCCCCGAGTTCGGCGACGACTGCCGGCATCCGGGTTTCGCGCAGCACCGGAACCGCCATGCCTCGCACCCCTGCGTCACGACCATGCAGCACCGGGACGAGCCCGACTTGCACGAGCTCGGCCAGGCGGCGTCCCTCCGGACTCTCCCAGCCGGAGGCGGCGCGGTAGTAAGAGGTCGAACACCCGTTCGGCCCATCGGCCAAAGACAGACCGAGGTAGGCGTCGACTTCGACGGCATTCGCCTGAGCCGCCTGTTCAGAACCGTCCGGATGCTGCAAGAGCAGGACCTTGCCCCCCGCCTCGGTCAATGCTGCGGCGATCAAAGAGGCCACAGCATCGAGGCCCCCGGTGTCGCCGATGGCGATGGAACGCCCGGACAGGGAGTGGGGTCGCCGGAAGTGACGCTCCCGCTCGCGAACTGTCGTGACCGAGGGCGTACTGCCCGAGGCCCCCAGGCGCCCAAGGGCCGCCAAGGTCGACGGTCCGCAGATGGCGTCGGTCACGAGGCCGACGTTGCGCTGGAAGTCGAGGAGGGCTCGGTCGGTACTCTTCCCGAAGATGCCGTCGACCCGGCCGGGATCGAAGCCGAGCGAGCCCAACCGACGTTGCAGCTCGGCGACGTCGTCCCCCCGGAGGAACGGCGCCGTCAGAGAGAGCGGGCGGTCGCCGAGGCGGTAGCCCGCCTCGACCAGGGCCGACCAGGTGTCGTCCCCGCACACCCCGTCGATCCGGAGTCCCCGTCGATCCTGGAATGCTCGGACGGCAGCCACGGTGCCGGGGCCGTAGTCGCCGGTTTCATCGTCGCCGGCCGCGAACCCCAACGCAAGGAGGCGGTGCTGGACATCCCGCACCGCCTCAGGGCTCGGAAGAAAACTACGTGAGCGGTCGGGCTTCAAGGACGTGTTTCTTTCCAGGTCAAACACACTCGCGACCGCTCACGTAGTTTTCTGACGATCCCTCCCCTTGCGCACCTCCACGAAGTGGGAGCAGCTCTACAGGAATGCCGCAATCTCCTCGAGCAGCTGGCCCTTGCCCCGAGCGCCGACGACCCGCTTCTGGACCGCGC
>JBKJLU010000204.1:0-6674 GCA_046596815.1 Acidimicrobiales bacterium
GGTATGAACCACATCCTGGAGAAGAAGTCGCCGACCCGTCGTCGTCGGCTCAACCGCGTGAGTGACGTGTCACCCGCTGATGCACCGCGTATCAAGCGCCAGCTCGGCCTCAAGTAACTCTGTCCATAACCGTCTGAAACACCTGAAACAAGGAGAACCGCTATGGCCAGGGTCAAGCGAGCAGTACACGGCAAGAAGAGCCGCCGAGCAATCCTCGAGCAGGCGCAGGGTTACTACGGCAACAAGAGCCGCTCGTTCCGCGCGGCCAACGAGCAGGTCATGCACTCGGGCAACTACGCCTTTCGTGACCGCCGAGCCCGGAAGGGCGACTTCCGTCAGCTCTGGATCCAGCGGATCAATGCTGCGGCCCGCCAGAACGGCATGAGCTACAGCCGGCTCATCAACGGCCTGAAGTTGGCCGAGGTCGAGGTCGATCGCAAGGTCATGGCCGATCTGGCCGTCACCGATCCGACCGCCTTCGCCGCCCTCGTCGAGGTGGCGAGGGGCGCTGGTGAGCGCAATGGGGGGGATGGCGGGGTTGGGCGCCAAGACGCCGCTTCCTGACGGATCCGTCCTGGCGCTGCGCCATCCGAAGGTGCAGCGGCTTCGGCGGCTCCTCAGCCGCCGGAGTGCGCGCGACGAGGAGCGAGCATTCGTCATCGAGGGCAGCAAGGTGCTCGCCGAGGCCATCGATGGGGGAGCGAGCGTCGAGTCCGTGTACCTCGCGTCCGGAACGTCAGCCAACCTGGCCGAACGAGCGTGCGTCGCAGGCGCCGGTGTGTACGAGTTCGCGCCCGGGGTCATCGAGCGCGTCTCCGACACGGTGACGCCCCAACCGGTGATGGCGGTGGTGTCCTTCGTCGACCGACCGCGTGAGGCCCTTCGGGAAGCCGGCCTCTTGGTGGTCGCCGTCGACATCCGCGATCCTGGCAACGCCGGCACCATTCTGCGTTCGGCCGAGGCGGCCGGAGCCGGGGGCGTCATCTTCTGCGAGGGATCGGTGGATGCCTACAACCCGAAGACGGTGCGGGCGTCGGCGGGTTCGCTGTTCCACGTTCCGTTGGCCCTCGGCGGTTCTCCTGATGACGTCCTCGACGACCTTGGTCGATGGGGTTTTCGCCGGCTGGCGACGACGGCAGCCGGCGGATCGGACTACACCGAGATCGACCTCACCCGTCCGGTGGCGCTGGTTCTCGGCAACGAAGCCAACGGTCTGTCTCCGCAGATCGACGATCGGGTGGACGAGCGAGTGACGATCCCGATGGCCGGCCGAAGTGAGTCCCTCAACGTGGGCATGGCCGCAGCCGTGCTTTGCTTCGAGGCAGCCCGCCAACGTCGACGAGAGGTGGTGGCGTCTTGATCCCATCGGCGGAGCTCCTCGACCTGTTGCCCGATGCCGTGTTGCGGCTGGACCCTGAACGCCGCATCCTGGCCGCCAATGCCGCAGTCAGTCGGCTCACCGGGTACGCCGTGGCCGACCTCGTCGGAGCGAACTGTCGCGATCTGCTCGACCCCAGAAACCCCGACGGACGGCCGATCTGGCCCAACGGCTTCCATTCCTCGTCGTCGATGCGTTCGGTGCGCCGGCTGCCGGAGCAGATGATCACACTCCGCCGTCACGACACCGCCACCGTTCGCACCTTCGTCACCGGCCAGTACGAGCGCGACCAGTCCGGCCAACTGATCAGCCTCGTCCTCGTGCTCCGCGAGTCCGGAGCCCGCACCCACAAGGCGACCAGCGGCATCGAGATCGTGTCGACCGTCAGCCACGAGCTGCGCTCGCCCCTCACCTCCGTGAAGGGCTACACGAGCCTGTTGCTGACTCGGTGGGATCGCATCGGCGACGAGCAGAAGAAGGAGATGCTCGAACAGGTCAAACACGATGCCGATCGCGTGCATCGCCTCATCACCGAACTGCTCGACATCAGCCGTCTCGAGACCGACCGCCTCGTGCTCCGCCGCCAGATGGTCGACCTCCGGGCCCTGGTGCCGACCATCGTCGAGAAGGTCCGGTTCTCGTATCACGACATCGAGGTCGACCTCCGGTTCCCGGATGATTTCCCGGACGTCTACGCCGATCCCGACAAGCTCGAACAAGTCCTCACCAATCTGGTCGAGAACGCCTGCAAGTACGCCTCTCCGACGGGCATGGTGATCGAGGGTCGCCTCGTCGACGACCATGCCGCCCTCTCGGTGACCGACGCCGGCGACGGGATTCCCGAAGAGGATCTTCCCAAGGTCTTCACCAAATTCTTCCGGCGGGAACTCGGCAAGCCCACGGGCTCCGGTCTGGGACTGTGGATCAGTCGGGGGCTCGTCGAAGCCCACGGCGGAGAGCTCACGGCCAACTCGAAGCCGGGTGAGGGCACCACCTTTTCGTTCACGCTCCCGCTGCTGGCCTTCGAAGACCTCCATGGGGTCTGAGGGCTCGGCCTTCGCAATCCGTTCGGTTCTGGGAACGCCCCCGCAGTTG
Source organism: Acidimicrobiales bacterium (assembly GCA_046596815.1). Lineage (GTDB taxonomy): Bacteria > Actinomycetota > Acidimicrobiia > Acidimicrobiales > CADCTF01 > DATLED01. The sequence goes on from JBKJLU010000204.1 coordinate 2,474, forward strand.
AATGGAGCGCCATGAGCGACTACGCGGCGTTGCCGCAGATCGAGTCCGAGGGTCTCGCTCGCGTCGTTTCGACGATCTCTCTCGACGAGTTGGCCGTCGTCGAGGCGGACCTCACGGGCCGGGGTTCGGTCCTCGTCGACCTCCAACGTCAGCTGGGTTCATTGCCGGCGGACGAACGCAAGGATGCCGGTCGGCAGCTCAACGCCACCCGCACAGCGCTGACGTCGGCGCTGGCCGACCGACGGGCGACGCTCGAGGTCGCCGCCCGGGCCACGCAGCTCGAAGCCGAGCGACTCGACCTCACCGAGATCCCGAGCGGCCGCGCGCGCGGACACCTTCACCTCGTGACCCAGACACGAGACCGGCTCGAAGACGTCTTCATCGGCATGGGCTACACCGTCGCCGAGGGCCCCGAGGTCGAGTCCGACTGGCGGAACTTCCAGGCGCTCAATATCCCCTTCGCCCATCCGGCGCGTAGCAACCACGACACCCTGTACCTCGACTACGGCGACACCGAGACGGTCCTCGTTCGCACCCACACTTCGCCGGTGCAGGTGCGGGTGATGCAGACCCAGGAGCCCCCTATCTATTCCGTGATGCCGGGTCGGGTGTACCGCAAGGACACGCCCGACGCCCGCCACAATGCGACCTTCAATCAGATCGAGGGTCTGGTCATCGATAGGGGTATCACCTTCGGCGATCTCGCCGGCACCATCGAGACCTTCACCAAGGCCTACTTCGGTCCCGACATCGAATCGCGGCTCCGCCCGGCCTACTTCCCTTTCACCGAGCCATCGGCCGAGTTCGAGGTGACGTGTTCGATCTGTCGGGGCTCGGGTTGCCGTACGTGCTCCCAGACGGGTTGGATCGAACTCGGCGGCTGCGGGATGGTGCACCCGAATGTGTTGTCGGTCTGTGGCATAGACCCCGAAGAGTGGTCGGGCTTCGCCTTCGGTTTCGGCATCGACCGACTGGCGCAGATGCGCCACGGCATCGCCGACATGCGCATCCTCCTCGACAACGACACTCGTTTCGTAAAGCAGTTCTGATGCTCGTCCCCCTGTCCTGGCTGCGGGACTTCGCGCCTTTCGACCTCGAGCCCAGAGCGCTGGGTCTCGTCTTCGACGATCTCGGGATGGTGGTCGAGGGCATCGAGTACGTCGGCGGAAACCTCGACGGCGTGGTCGTCGCCAAGATCCTCACCATCGAGCCCATCGCCGGACTCGATCGCGTGCGGATGACGACTGTCGACGCCGGCGACGGCGTGGCCCTCGAGGTCGCCTGCGGGGCCTGGAACATCGAGCCTGGCGATGTCGTTCCCTTGGCCACGATGGGCACGACCCTGCCGAACGGGATGACCATCGCCCGACGCAAGTTGAAGAAGGTGTACTCCAACGGCATGCTGTGCTCGGCCATCGAGCTCGGCCTCGGCGCAGATGCCGACGGCATCCTGCAACTCGACAAGTCCTTGATCCTGGGAACCCCGATCACCGATGCGCTCGGACTCGAGAGTGACGTCGTCTACGACCTCGCCATCGAAGGCAACCGCCCGGATGCAAACTCGATCGCGGGCGTGGCCCGCGATGCCGCCGCCCGCCTCGGACTCCCGTTCACGTTGCCCCAGCCGACGGTCGAGCGCTCCGGCCCTCCGGCTGCCGGCCTGACGACCGTGGCCGTCGCCAGCCCGGAATTGTGCCCCCGCTTCACGTCCACGGTGATCACGGACGTCGTCATCGGACCATCCCCGCAGTGGGTGCAGAAGCGATTGACCCTGGCGGGCATGCGGCCGATCAACAACGTCGTCGACGCCTCGAACTACGTGATGCTCGAACTGGGCCAGCCGACCCATCCCTACGACCTCGACCTCCTTCCCGGACGCGGACTGCGGGTGCGGCGAGCGGCGGCCGGTGAGACCCTGCAGACGCTCGACGGCAACGAGCGCAAGCTCGGTGACGGCGACGACTGCCTCATCTGCGACGGCGACGATCGACCAGTGGGTATCGCCGGCATCATGGGCGGCGCCTCGAGTGAGATCTCCGCCTCGACGACCACCGTCCTCCTCGAAGCGGCCGCCTTCACGGCCATGGCCATCGCCAGAACCTCCAAGCGCATCGGCCTGCGCACCGAGGCGTCGGCCCGGTTCGAAAAGGGCGTTGATCCTCTGGGCATCGACCTCGCCGTCGAGCGCTTCTGCGAGCTCCTCGGCACAGGTGCGGTCGCCCCCGGACTCGTCGACGAGCGACAGGGCCTTCGACCGCCCGAACCGATCCGGGTGCGGACCGACCGCATCAATCGCCTTCTCGGTGCCGCCCTGGACGACGAGCAGGTGCGCACCTATCTCCGCCCGCTCGGGTTCGACGCCGTCGAGGTCGAGCCCGGCGTTCACGACGTGACACCGCCGACGTTCCGACCCGACGCCGCGCTCGAGGTCGACGTCATCGAAGAAGTTGCTCGTCATCACGGCTACGCCAAGATTCCCCGCACCGTTCCCCGAGGTCCTGCGGTCGGGCACCTGACGACGTATCAGGCCGACCGTCGGCTCGTGCGCTCGATCCTCACTGGCGTCGGCGTCGACGAGGCCCAGACGGCGTCACTGCTCGGACCGGGTGACCACGAACGGACGGGCCTGCTCACCTCCGATCCGATCCTCGCGGCCAACGCCATGATCCAGGAAGAGTCGGTGCTCCGCACCTCGCTGCTTCCCGGCCTACTGCGAACACTGTCGTTCAACGCCGCCCGTCGCTCGACGGATGTCGCCTTCTTCGAGATCGGGCACGTGTTTCTTCGGCCGGCTCGGACGTACGAACCGGGCCCCGGCGACGAGTCACTGCCCGACGAGGGCGAACGCCTCGCCGTTGCGATCGCCGGAGACCACCCGAACGTCGTCCGGGCCAAGCACATTCTCGACACCCTCGTGGAGGGCTTGCGGTTGCGGGACGTCACCCTCGAGGCAACCACGGCCGAAGGCCTCCATCCCGGACGTACCGCCGAGGTGCGCTGCAGCGGACGGCTCGTGGGTGTGGTCGGCGAGGTCGACCCCGGTGTCACCGCCGCCTGGACCGTGCCAGGACGCGTCGGTTGGATCGACCTCGACCTGCGGGCGCTGATCGGCGCGCCTCGTCGTGACCACGAGCAGCGTCCCGTCAGTCGCTTCCCGTCGAGCGACGTCGATCTCGCGTTCGTCGTCGAAGATTCCACGCCGGCCGGAGCGGTCGAGCGGGCGCTGCGCGGAGCCGGAGGAGAGTTGCTCGTCGCCCTCCACCTCTTCGACGTCTACCGCGGCGAGGGCGTGGCCGCCGGATCGAGGAGCCTGGCGTACCGCTTGCGCTTCTGTTCGGTCGAGCGCACGCTCACCGACGCCGACGTCGCCGACGCCCGCCAGCGGGCCATCGACGCCGTCGCCGCCGCCACGGGCGCCCAACTCCGCGCCTAGTTGTCAGTCGCGCCGAATGCGGACGATCTGTTCGGTCCGGAAGCTCGCGACCTTGACGCTCCAGGCGCCGAGCCCACCGGGACGGCTGGCGTTGTCGAAGAACGTCGTCAGCGGACCTTCCAATTGGTAGCTGTCGGCCTGTTCCACCCGCTCGACTGAGTCATCGGCCAGAACCACGTCGAATGCCATCGCTCGCACCTCCTGGGCTCCACGGTACGGACGCGGCCTGTGGATCGGTAGAGCAACAACCTGGGGATCTCTTCCAGCAACCTGTGGATAGGTTCCACCGTACCTGCATGACTATGCAGAATCTTGTATGATCATTCGATGGCACCCAGGCTGCGCATCGGAATCGCCGGGGCATCGGGCTACACGGGGGCGGAGCTCCTCCGCCTCTGCGCCTCCCATCCCGGTGTCGACGTCGTGGTCGCCACGGGCGACTCCCAAGCCGGGAGCCGAGCCGCTGACCTCTACCCGAGCCTGGCCGCCGCTTATCCCGACCTGGTCTACGCGCCCTATGAGCCGACCCTCTTCGACGGCCTCGACCTTGCGTTCTTGGCCCTTCCCCACGGCGCCTCACAGGTCCTCGTTCCCGACCTCCGAAAGCGGGTCGGAAAGATCGTGGACTTGGCGGCTGACTTCCGGCTGAACGACGCCTCCCTCTATCCGACCTGGTACCACGCCGAGCACACCAACCCCCAGCTGTTGGCCGAATTCGCATTCGGCCTTCCCGAGCTGTTCCGCGACGAACTGCGGGGCGCCGAGCTC
>JBKJLU010000364.1:0-8580 GCA_046596815.1 Acidimicrobiales bacterium
GGTCTACCTGCCGACGGCCGAGTTCGAGGCGTTGAACAAGCGACAGGAGGCCGATGGTCTCCGGCTCTTCGCCAACCCCCGCAATGCCGGCGCCGGATCGTTGCGACAGAAGGACGCGACCATCACGGCAACCCGCAATCTCGCGTTCTGGGCGTATCAACTCGGTGCCGTCGAAGGGGGCCCCACCTTCAAGGCGCATGCCGAAACCCTCGAGGCGATCCGCGGCTGGGGTCTCCCCATCAACCCGAACATCCGGACCCTGCACTCCCTCGACGAGGTCTATGAGTACTGCCGGCACTGGCTCGATCACCGCCACGACCTCGCCTACGAGATCGACGGTGTGGTCGTGAAGGTCGACGACCTGGCCCAGCGCCAGGAGCTGGGCTCGACCTCGAAGGCGCCCCGTTGGGCCATCGCCTACAAGTTCCCGCCGGAAGAGCGCACCACGCAGCTCAAGGGGATCATGGTCTCGATCGGACGCACCGGGAAGGCGACGCCGTTCGCCCAACTCGAGCCCGTGTTCGTCGGTGGCTCGACCGTCGGCCTGGCCACGTTGCATAACCAGGACATGGTGGCCCGCAAAGACGTCCGTCCCGGTGACACCGTGATCGTGCGGAAAGCCGGCGACGTGATCCCCGAGGTCGTCGGACCGGTGTTGGCGATGCGCCCCCAAGGGCTCGAGCCGTGGGTCTTCCCCACCATCTGCCCCGCCTGCCAGGGTCCCCTCGTCCGCCTCGAGAATGAGAGTGACACGTTCTGCACCAACGTCGACTGTCCGTCGCAACGCGCCGGACGGATCCAGCACTTCGCGTCACGGGGCGCCATGGACATCGAAGGGTTCGGCGAGCAGCGGGCGTATCAGTTCACGGGGCAAGGGATCCTCGGCGACATCGGCGACATCTACTCCCTCACACCCGCGCAAATCGCCGAGGTCGAAGGGTTCGGAGAGATCTCGATCAACAACCTCCTCAACGCCATCGAGATGTCGAAGGCGCGCCCGCTTCCGAACCTGCTCATCGGCCTCAACATCCGCCACCTCGGCGGCGCCGGCGCGCAGGTGCTGGCCAAAGCGTTCGGCCACCTCGACCGCATCCTGGCGGCGTCAGCCGACGAGATCGCCGAGGTCGAGGGCATCGGCCCGAAGATCGCCGCCAGCGTGCACGAGTTCTTCGCGTCGCCCTCGAACCTCGAGGTCATCGACAAGTTGCGAGCGGCCGGTCTGAATCTCGCCGGGCCAGAAAAGCCCGACGTCGCTCAGACGCTCGTCGGGATGTCGATCGTGGTCACGGGCACCCTCGAAGGCTGGTCACGCGAAGAAGCCGAAGAAGCGATCACCAGCCGCGGCGGCAAGTCCCCCGGCAGCGTGTCGAAGAAGACGACGGCCGTCGTGCTCGGTGTGACTCCCGGGGCGGCCAAGGTCACGAAGGCCGAATCCCTCGGCGTCCCCCTCCTCGACGAGCCCGCCTTCGCCCACCTCCTCGAGACAGGAAAACTCTTACGCCGCGATGAAGCACCAGGTGAAGGGTCGGCCGGCTGACTCCTCGCCGCTGGCCGTGACCCAGTAGGTCAAGGTGGCGCAGTGCCGGCCCTCGTCGAGCGTCTCGATTTCCTGGCCGGCTCCCGGCACGAACGACACGCGGTTGCGGCCGACGTCGATGCGATCGAGTTGGTCGTCGGGGATGTCGCGCCGGTCGATGGTGAGACGCCCCGAGTACTCGAATCCGATCTCGGCGCCCACGGCGTCCTGGCGCAGGGCCACGGTGTCGGGGAGCGGAAACACCCGGATCAATCCGGCGCGACGCACGGGTTCGACGACCTCGCTCTGGCCTTGGACGCCGAGGTAGAGGAGGAACCCGGCGACGCCGAGGAGTGCCGTCACCGCAAGGGGCCGCAGCCACGCGGCCACCGACCGCTTCGTCTGGGTTTCCATGGACCCATTCTGGCCCGCCAGGCGGGCGTTGCCGTAGTCCTCGCCGGGCCGAGGGGTCCGGCTACGATCCGCCGGGCATGCCGTTCGCACGTCGGTCACGACGACCCGTTGAGGTCCCGGCGGCGCCGCCCGCCCCCGCGCCTCCCGCTCCCGCACCGCACGTCCCCCAACAGTTCTGGCCGGCCTTCCCGCCGCGGCACTACCTCGGCCAGTTGGCCCCCGGCTTCCAGGCGGCGATGGCCGCCGAACGATCGTCGCTCCTCCAAGAGGATTGCGACTGGTACCACACGGCCGTGCTGGCCGACGGATCGGTCATCCCCGGTGCGTGGGACCTGCGCGGCGGCGAGGACAACTACCTCGGCGGCACGGCCGTCGAGGGCCAACGGGTGCTCGAATTCGGTCCGGCCACCGGCTACCTGACGTACTGGATGGAAGATCGCGGCGCGGACGTCGTGTGCATCGATGCCGGCTTCGACGTGCCGATCGACATCCTTCCCGTCCCCGGCAACGACCTGCGGGAGATTCGCATGGGGGCCATGCGGGGCATTGGCGCTGTGCAGAACTCGTGGTGGTACGTGCATCAGAACCGCCAGGCCAAGGCGGCCATGGTCTCGGCTCCGATCTACGACCTCCCGGTCGATCTCGGCGAGTTCGACGTCGCCACCTACGGAGCCATTCTCCTGCACCTCCGTGATCCGTTCGCCGCGCTGGCCGAGGGGGCCCTGCGCACGAAGCGGCGCATCATCGTCACCGACCTCATCCAGGACACCGACGTCGATCCTGAAGCCAACGTGATGCGGCCCGATCCCCTCGGCGCCCTCGAACACCGCACCAACTGGTGGGCTCTCTTCCCTGGCGCGGTCAAGCAGATGTTGAAGCGGGTCGGGTTCCCGAACTCCGAGACGATCTTCCACACCCAGAAGCACCACCTCGGCCACAAGCTCGACGAAGCGCCGGTCGAGATGACGATGTTCACGGTGATCGCCGACCGCGCCTGAGTTCCCCCGCAGGCGTCCGCCTTTGGCGACAAGTGCCGACCCTGTCCCCGAGGAGGGGTCGGGGCGCCACTACCGTTGTTGCGTGGTCACGCCTCGCATCGCCGAGCAGATCGGGCGCGTCCTCGGAGGGCGTTACCGCCTCGTCGCTCCCATCGGTACGGGGGCCTCCGCGCATGTGTACGTAGCCGAAGACGCCCGCTTGCGACGCCGCGTGGCGGTGAAGGTGCTGCATCCTGCGCTGGCCGGCGACGAGTCGTTCCTCCGGCGTTTCCGGGCCGAAGCCCAGGCCGTGGCCGGCCTGCGCCACCCCCACATCATGAACGTCTACGACTGGGGCGAGGACGACGACGGACCGTTCCTGGTGCTCGAGCACTTCAGTGGAGGCAGCCTCCGCGACGTGCTCGATCGAGGCCACCGACTGAGTCTTTCCCAGGCCCTCGTGGTGGGTCTCGAGGCGGCACGCGGCCTCGAGCACGCCCACCGGCGGGGCCTCGTGCACCGTGACATCAAACCGGCGAACCTGCTCTTCGACGACGAAGGTCGTCTCTCGATCGCGGACTTCGGCCTCGCCCGCGCGCTGGCCGAGGCCGCATGGACCGAGCCCGCCGGCGCCGTGCTCGGCACGGCTCGCTACGCCTCGCCCGAACAGGCCAAGGGGTCGTCGGTCGACGGCAAGTCCGACGTCTACGCGCTTGCGCTTTCGATCATCGAATCGGTGACGGGGCAGGTGCCGTTTGCGGCCGACACCACCATCGCCACGTTGATGGCGCGCGTCGACCGGCCCCTCGAGCCGCCGGCCGCCCTCGGGCCCCTCGGGCCGGTGCTCGCAGCCGCGGGCGCCCCGAACCCGCTCGATCGCATCGACGCGGCCGAGTTCGCTCGCCAACTCGAAGTGGTCGCACGCGACCTCCCCCGCCCCGATCCGCTTCCGGTCTCGGTGTCGGCCCCGCCGTCGATCGACCTGACCGACCACGATGCCCGCGACTTGACGACCATCGGGGTGCCGGTGCCGACGAACGGCCTGAGCAGTACGAACGACACGCGCGCCCCCTCGTCCCGCCTGTTCGACGCCGACCGTGAGCCGGTTCCCATGTCCGAGGGCGACCCGACGGCGGTACGTCCTCGTCGCCGCCGCCGGCTGAAACTGTTGGTTGCGCTCGTCATCGTCGCCGGTCTCGCCGCCGGAGCCGTGGCCTTCGCAGGGGCGACCAAGCCGTCGTTCGCCGTCGCCGACCTGCGGGGCAAGACCGTGGCCGATGCCCGACGCCTGGTCTCGGGCGAGGCCGACTTCACCGTGACCGAACAGTCCGGCACGTTCCACAGCGAAGACGTGCCCGCCGGCCGGATCATCATCCAGGCGCCCCTTCCGGCGGAACGACGGAAGCAGGGCAGTGGCATCCGCGTGCAGGTGTCCGACGGCCCCAAGCCCCGGGTGGTCCCCGATCTGGCCGCCAAGTCCCGAGCCGATGCGCAGAAGGCACTCGCCGACCTGCAGCTGGTCTTCGCGGCGAAGGACGAGTTCAGCGAAACCGTTCCGAAGGACACGGTCATCGACTGGTCACCGAAGGGCCAGCCGGTCGACCGGGACTCGACGGTCACCGTCGTGATCTCGAAAGGAAAGCAGCCGAAGCCGATTCCACCGAGCCTGATCGACCAGCTGTACGACAAGGCGGCCAAGGCGCTCGAGGACCTCGGGTTCCTGCCCAAGAAGGAAGAGGCGTTCAACGACAAGGTGGCCGAAGGCGCCGTCGTGACGACGCGACCGGCGCCCAACGAGACCCTCGAGCCGGGAAACGAGGTCATCGTCGTCGTGTCGAAGGGACCGGAGAGGGTCGCCGTGCCCGACGTGTCGGGCAAGTCGATCGAGGACGCCGTCTCGATCCTTCAGAGTGCCGGCTTCGAGGTCGGGGGACCCTACGGTCCACCGAACGCTCGTCGCGCCTATTCGACCTCGCCGGGCGCCGGCAACAAGGTGAAGAAGGGTTCGTTGGTCGACCTCCTCGTCGGTCGGTAGGTTTGACCCCTTCGCTCAGCTGATTTTCGGAGGTCACGTTCATGGGTGCACTCGACGGTCGCGTCGCCATCATCACCGGCGCAGGTCGCGGTATCGGTCGCGAGCACGCGTTGTTGTTCGCTTCGGAAGGGGCGAAGCTCGTCATCAACGACCTCGGTGGCGCCGTCGACGGTTCGGGCGACGATCGCTCGCCGGCCCAGCAGGTCGTCGACGAGATCAAGGCGATGGGCGGTGAGGCCGTCGCCAACGGCGACAACATCGCTGACTGGGAGGGTGGCCAGCGCCTCATCAACGCCGCCGTCGAGAACTTCGGCGACTTGCACGTGCTCGTCAACAACGCCGGCATCCTGCGCGACCGCGTCCTCGTCAACATGACCGAAGAGGAGTGGGACAGCGTCATTCAGGTGCACCTCAAGGGTCACTTCGTTCCCACCCGCTGGGCCGCCGCTTACTGGCGCGAGCAGTCGAAGGCGGGCAAGGAGGTCAAGGCCAACATCGTCAACACCTCCTCGACCTCCGGTCTCCTGGGCAACCCCGGCCAGACGAATTACGGTGCGGCCAAGGCCGGCATCGGCGCCTTCACGGTCATCTGCGCCCAGGAACTCTCCCGTTACGGCGTCCGCTCGAACGCCATCGCCCCGGCAGCCCGCACCCGCATGACCGAGGCCACGCCGGGACTCGGCGACATCGTCAAGGCGCCTGAAGATCCCGGCACCTTCGACGTGTGGAACCCGGCCAACATCTCGCCGTTGGTCGCCTACCTGTCGACCGAGAACTGCGAGGCCCAGGGCAAGGTCTTCTTCGTCCAGGGCGGCACGGTCAAGCTCTTCCAGGGCTGGACCATGACCGAGGGCATCGAGAAGAACGACCGGTGGACCGTCGCCGACCTCGAGTCCGAGATGAAGAAACTCGTCAACTGAGCGACCGACGCTCCTTGCCTGCGGCCAGGAGCGTCGGCACATCAACGGCGCGGAGGCCCAACCGGTGCAGGCCCTCGAGCAACCGCGGAAGGGCCTCCACCGTTTTGGAACGGTCGATCACCGGTCGGTTGGCGGCGGCCACGTGACCCCCGTCGTGGGCCAGCACGATCGACCCCGGTCGCACACGGGCCACCAGGGCATCCATGCCGTCGGCGATCGATGGCGCCTGATCGATGAACCGTTCGACGCAGTCGCTCCAAAAGACCGTGCGGTAACGGTTTTCGCCGGCGGACACTCCCACGGCCTCGTCGGTGAACCCCCTCGGCGGCCGAAACAGGTCGGGCCGGCGCACGCCGAGGTCGACGAGGGCCTGTTCGCCGCCGTCGATCTGGCGCGTGACCTCCGGAGCGGTCAGGAGTTGGAGTTGCGCGTGGTCGAGGGTGTGGTTGCCGATGGAGTGCCCGCCGGCGACGAGGTCCGCCACCAGTTCTGGCCGAGCGGTGGCGTTGACCCCGATGAGGAAGAAGGTTGCCGTGACGTCGAAGCGCGCCAACTGCTCCAGCACCGCAGGGGTGTAGGCGGGGTCGGGACCGTCGTCGAAGGTGAGACCGACGAGTGGCATGTCGGTCTTCACCCGGAACAGGGCGTCGGGCTGGGCCCGGGCGCGGCTTGCCTCCGTGCGGGTCTGGAAGCCAGGACGCTGTTCCCTCCACCGCTCGACCTCTTGCGCCGCCATCCCGCCCCCGAGCGCGCACAGCACGCAGGACCCCATCCCGCCGAGAAACGTCCGTCGATTCACCGGGGCGAAATGTTGTCACAACGCGGGAACTAGTCAGGTGTAGCTATTTCATCGAATGACCCTGGTCACGACTTCTCGTTCGTCGTAGCGTCCGTGATACTTCGCAGGGTCCGACGGGGCGGCGTTGTGCGAGGCAGTGTTCCCCAGCCACTGCCGGTGCCGCCGCTCCGTCGGGCCCTGTGGCGCGCCTGCCCTCCACCGGCGCGTCTACCCTCCAACCGTCCCCATGGTCGCCAACCCCGAAGCCCCGATCGCGCCGTGGCCGATCCGGTTGCGGACGCGTTTGACGAGGCGGGCTCAGGACAGTGACCGCTTCCGTTGGTGGGTGCTGTGGACGGTGCTCGCCGGCCTGTTCAGCGTGAACGTCACGTTCACGATCTTCGCGGTTGCCCTACCCCGCATCGCCCGGGACTTCGGCACCTCGACCAACACCCTGACCTGGGTCATCACCGGTCCCTTGTTGGCGTTCGGGATCGTGGCTCCCGTCCTCGGAAAGGTCGGTGACCTCAAGGGCCACCGCCGGATGTACCTGCTCGGCCTCGCCGGCGCCAGCTTCTTCGCCGGCTTGTCCTCGCTGGCCTGGAGCGCGCCCGCGCTCATCGTGATCCGCACCCTGAGCGCCATCGAGGGCGCAGCGACGGGGGCGTCGTCGATGGCGTTGATCTTCAGCGAGTTCAGTCGCGACGACCGGGTGAAGGCCATGGGCTGGTGGTCGCTGGTCGGGGCCGGCGGGCCCGTCATCGGTGTCGCCATCGGCGGGCCCGTCATCGGTGTCGCCATCGGCGGGCCACTCATCGAACTCGTCGGATGGCGCTGGATCTTCGTGGCCCAGGTGCCCCTCACCCTCATCGCCCTCGGCCTCGCCTTCGCAGTGTTGCGCGAGACCCCGACGGGCGAACGCCAGCGTCTCGACTGGGCGGGCGCTGGCACCCTCGCCCTCGGCGTCTCCTCGCTGCTCTTCGCCCTCAATCGGGGACCGGAGTGGGGGTGGTCGAGTCCCGTCGTCGTCGCCGGTTTCGTCATCGGCCCGCTGACCCTCGCTGCCTTCGTGGCCATCGAGCGCCGGGCCCTTCATCCGCTGTTGCCCTTGGACATCGTGAAGCGACGCAACTTCTCGCTGCCCATCGGCGCCCAGATGTTCTCGAACTTCGCCTACATGGGCGGGTTCATCCTCGCCCCCACGCTGCTGGCCCGGATGTTCGGCTACGGCGAGAGCAAGATCGGGTTCTTCGTGCTGGCCCGGCCCCTGTCGTTCTCGATCATGGCCCCCATCGCCGGCTACCTGGCCGTGAAGGTGGGGGAGCGGGCCTCGGCCGTGACCGGCACCATCGTGGTGGCGGCGTCGATGCTGGCCTTCGCTTCGATCACGCCCGATGCCGCCGACACCTTCATCATCGGGGCGCTCGCCCTGTCCGGCATCGGCCTCGGGATCGCCCAACCCTCGATCAGTTCGAGCGTGGCCAACTCCGTCAGCGAGGATCAGCTCGGCATCGCCAGCGCCGCCCAACAGCTGGTGACGCAGGTCGGGTTGGTCGCCGGTATCCAGTTGATGAGCACGATCCAGGCCTCGCGAGAAGCGACCGACGGGCTCACGGGCTCGTTCCGGGCGTCGTATCTCCTCGGAGCCGGGGTCTGCGGTCTCGGCGTGGTCTGCGCCCTGTTCCTCCGGAGCGCGCAGCGGGGCGCCCCCGAGGGCGCCCCACGTGAAGCGTTGTTGTCGACCTGACTATTGCTCAGCGATGTCGCTATTCCTCGGTGATGTCCTTGATCTTGGCCGCGACCTCTTGGGCCGTGGCATCCGGCGCTCCACCCTGCATGGCCATGAGCTTGGTCATGTCGCCCTCGACCTTGATCTGACCGGCCATGAAGGCCTGCATGCCGGCCTGGGGGTTGCCGTCCACGAAGATGGCCTTGGCCAC
>JBKJLU010000388.1:0-12510 GCA_046596815.1 Acidimicrobiales bacterium
CTCGGGGTCTCGGTCATCATCGCCGGCCCGGGAGCGCTACCGTTTTCAGCAACCGACCCCGACGACCTCGAACTCTTGGCGTCGGCCCTTCTCTAGGAGTGCCATGTTCGGTCTCGGAGCACCTGAGCTTCTCATCATCCTCGTCGTCATCCTCGTGCTGTTCGGCGGGGCCAAGCTGCCCAAGCTCGCCCGCTCGCTCGGCCAGGCCAAGAACGAATTCGAGGCCGGTTCCAAGGAAGCGATCGCCGCCGACGAGGAAAAGGCCAAGGAGCTGAAGAAAGAGGCCTGAGCCCAAACCCCGAAGCCGGGCTAGCGGCGGGCGCCGGCGTCGAGGCGGCGCTGACGCAGGATGCGGCGGCGCTCCCGCTCGGAGGTTCCGCCCCAGACGCCGTGGTCGATCTTGTTGCGCAGGGCGTATTCGAGGCACGCGCTCTTGACCGGGCACGTGGCGCAGAGTTGACGAGCGGCATCCACGCCGACGCCGTCGCTCGGGAAGAACCTCGAAGGAGGCTCGTTCCTGCAATTGCCTTCCGACATCCACTCGGTATCCATGTGCCTCACCTCTTCTCCTTTCGACGCTCAAGGGCGGCGAAAAGTTCCGGCGTTTCTTTGATACGGATCGCGGGCCGGCCGCGGATTGCCTTCTCGTCAGGTACAGAATGTTCCCGTGAGTGACCAAGACGACACCCCGCCGGCGACAACGGGCCAAACCGGCTGGGAGCGGCTGGATCCCGGTCGGGCCCTGATGTGGTCACTCGACCCCGATCCGCCTACTCCGACGGCGGACATCCCCACGACGCCGACCCCCCCGGTACCCCCGGCGGCGGCGCCGGTGGACCCGCCCACGTGGGGGATGCTGCCGCCGCCGGCCCCGCTCGTCCCACCTCCGGGCGAGGCCCAACCCCGGGAGAAGGGCCGCGGAAAGCTCTGGCTGGCCGTCGCCGTCGTCTCCGCATTGATCGGAGGGGTTGTCGGCGCAGGGGTCTACGGCGCCGTCGACAACGTGCGCGACCAGGATCGGGTGAGCGGCGGCGCGCTCTCTGCTCCCCGCGGGTCGTCCGGCTCGCAGACGCTCTCTGGCCCCAACGCCTCGCTGGCCGGCGATCCCCTCGACATCCAAGGCGTGCTCTCGAAGGTCCAGCCGGCGGTCGTGGCTATTGGCGTCGAGGGCACCCAGGGACGGGGCGCCGGCACCGGCGTCATCCTCACCGCCGACGGCGAGGTCCTCACGAACAATCACGTGATCGAGGGTGCGACGGAGATCCAGGTGACGCTGCAGGGCGAGAGTGCTCCCCGGTCGGCCGACCTGGTCGGCGCCGATGCCGCCTCCGACCTGGCCCTCGTCAAGATTCGGGGCGCCTCGAACCTGCCGACGGCCCAACTCGGCAACTCGGGAGATACCAAGGTCGGCGACGACGTCGTCGCCATCGGCAACGCCCTCGCCCTGCCGGGTGGCCCCACCGTCACCGAGGGCATCGTCTCGGCCAAGGACCGCACGCTGCGCGAGGCTGGCCTCGACGGACTCATCCAGACCGACGCCGCCATCAACAAGGGCAACTCCGGCGGGCCACTCGTCAACGCCAGAGGCGAGGTCATCGGCATCAACACCGCGGTCATTCGGGGTGGGGGCAGCGAGGCCGAGGGCATCGGCCTGGCCATCGCCATCGACACGGCCAAACCCATCATCGAGTCCCTCCGCAAGGGCGGTATCCCCGACGCCGAGCGCCCGTTCCTCGGCATCAGCAGCCAGGACCTGACCCCGGAGATCAAGGAGAACATCGAGACGCCGGCCAGCGTCGGTGCGGTGATCGCCGAGATCGTCCCGGGGTCGGCCGCCGATGCCGCCGGCCTCCGTCGCCTGGACGTCATCGTCAAGATCGACGGCAAGGACGTCCAGGGCGCGGTGAACGTCGGGTCGGCCATTCGCACCAAGAAGCCCGGCGAGACGGTCGAGATCGAGTACTTCCGGGGGGACGAGCGCCGCACGGCAACGGCCACCCTCGGTACCCGGCCCGCCGACCAGCGCTGACGGCGCCGGTAGCATCGATTTGGCTCCGTCTGAAACGACGGGAGAGTTTCGCGTCGTCTGCGTCGAGATTGTCGGAGCCAAGAACTTTTGGGCGAAACTCTCCCGTCGTTTCTTAGGAGCCAAACATGTCGCAGATGACCGCAGGTACCGAAGCCCCTCAGCCGCCGCGCGGCCACGTTCGGGTGGTGTACCTCGGTCCCGTGGCGCCGCATTGGGACGTCCACGCCGAGTTCGGCGACCGCAACATGGTCGAAGAGTTCCGGTCGCGGGTCCTGGCCCGCCTGCTGCTGCTGCCGCCCCACGATCCCCAGTTCCGGCGCAACCGTGAGCGGGTCGTCCGCGACGCCGAGCGCGAGAACCTCTACCTCGAGTGGGATCTCGGGGTGCCCGACGACGAGGGCAGCGAAGCCTCCAGGTAATCGGAAGTGGCCGCCATCGGCATCGATCTCGGCGGAACCAAGATCTACGGCGTCCGCCTCGAAGGTGACACGGTCGCCGCCGAGGGCAAGGCCAAGACGCCGACACAGGGCGGTCCCCTCGGCGTCGTCGACGCCATCGCCAAGGTCGTCACCGAGCTCGGCGCCGGCGCCAAGGACACCATCGGCGTGGGCGCTCCCGGCGTCATCGACGTCGAACGTGGGGTCGTCCGGGCCGCTCCAAATCTCCCGGGGTGGATCGAGCCTTTCGCCCTCGGGCCGGCGCTGGCCGAGACCCTCGGCGTCGATCGCGTCCTCGTCGACAACGACGTCAACGTGGGCGTAATGGCCGAACACCGGATGGGCGCGGGTCGCGACGCCGAGGAGATGCTCGGCATCTTCGTGGGAACGGGCGTGGGCGGTGGACTGATTCTCGACGGGCAGCTGCGGCGGGGCGCCTCCGGGCTGGCGGGCGAGATCGGCCACGTCGTCGTCGTGCCCAACGGGCGGACGTGTTCGTGCGGAGGACGGGGCCACCTCGAGGCCTACGCCGGACGCGCCGGGATGGAGCGTCGGGCCCGCGAACTCGACGCCGCCACCCATGACACCGTGCTCGTCGAGCTGGCAAAGGCCAAGCGGATGACGTCGAGCGTGTGGGCGAAGGCGCTGGCATCAGGGGATCAGGTGGCCATCGATCTCATCGACGAAGCGGTGGGTGCCCTCGGCCGGGCCATCGCCGGAGTGATCCTCACCCTCGACCTGCAGCTCGTTGTCGTCGGTGGGGGGTTGGCCGACCGTCTCGGCCCGGCGTTCGTCGGCCGCATCGAGCAGGCGGCGCGTAGCGAACTGTTCGCCGGGGCCAGCCCCCTACGAGTGGTGGCGGCCGAACTCGGCGACCGCGCCGGCGCCGTCGGCGCCGCCCTCCTCGCCGCCAAGTAGCCGGCTCGCCGCCAAGCAGAACGGCCTCTTCGCCTGCTCGGCGACACGGTGACGCCGGTAGGGTGAGCGACATGTCGGCCTCCCTCGAACCCGCGCCGAGCGGCCTCGAGGGGCCGCCTCCCGTCGACGCCGACATCCTCAGCCCGGCTCGATTCCTCAACCGCGAGTTGTCGTGGCTCGACTTCAACGAGCGGGTTTTGGCCTTGGCCGAGGACGAGTCGCAGGCGCTGCTCGAGCGGGCCAAGTTCCTGGCCATCTACAACACCAACCTCGACGAGTTCTTCCAGGTACGGGTGGCCGGTCTGAAGGACCAGCTGGCCGCCGGGCTCCCGGCCACGGCCCGCGACGGCATGAGCCCACTCGATCAGCTCCGCACGATTCGGGTGCGGGTGAACGAGCAACTCGAGCGGCTCTCCAAAGCGTTCCTCGAAGGGGTTGCGCCCGCGCTCGCCGATGCCGGGATTCGGCTCTCGGATTGGGAGTCGCTCGACGACGACGATCGCGTCTATCTGGTCGACGTGTTCGAGCGCCGCATCTTCCCCGTCCTCACGCCCCTGGCCGTCGACCCGGGGCACCCCTTCCCCCACATCTCCGACCTCAGCCTCAACCTCGCGGTGATCGTGCACGATCCGTCGACGGGCGAACGCCGATTCGCCCGGGTGAAGATGCCGCAGCTGCTCAGTCGCTTCGTGGTCATGCCCGACGGCGAGCGCTTCGTGCCCCTCGAGCAGGTCATCGCCGCCCACCTCGACCGTCTCTTCCCGGGGATGGTGACCGAGTGCAACTTCGCCTTCCGGGTCACTCGCAACGCCGACCTCACCCTCGACGAGGAGGAGGCCGACGACCTCCTTGCCGCGGTCGAGATGGAGTTGCGCCGCCGCCGTCGTGGACGGGCGGTTCGCCTCGAGATCGACAGCCACATGTCGGACGAAGTTCGAGACCTGCTGTTGCGGGAACTTCAGCTCTCGCCGAGCGACATCTACGTCGTCGACGGCCCCATCGACCTCGGCGGATTGTGGTCGGTGTACGAACTCGAACGTCCCGAACTGAAGGACGAGCCGTGGGCGCCCACCACCCAGGTGGGTCTCGCAGGCGACGACGACGGCCCCAGCGATCTCTTCGCCGTGCTCCGCGACGGCGACGTGCTCGTGCATCACCCCTACGACTCGTTCGTGACCTCGGTCGAGGCGTTCATCAAGCGAGCCGCCGCCGACCCCGACGTGCTCGCCATCAAGCAGACGCTCTATCGCACCTCGGGCGGGAGTCCGATCGTGAAGTCGCTCATCCGTGCGGCCGAGCGGGGCAAGCAGGTGGCTGTGCTGGTCGAAGTGAAAGCCCGCTTCGACGAGCAGGCCAACATCACGTGGGCCAAGGCCCTCGAAGACGCGGGCGTGCACGTCGTCTACGGCGTGCTCGGACTGAAGACCCACTCCAAGACGGCGCTGGTCGTCCGTCAAGAGCACGACGGCATTCGCCGCTACGCCCACATCGGCACGGGCAACTACAACTCGAAGACGGCCCGGCTCTACGAGGACCTCGGACTCCTCACGGCCGATCCGGAGTTGGGCGCCGATCTCACCGATCTCTTCAACTTCCTCACCGGCTACAGCCGCCAGGCCCGCTACCGCAAGCTCCTTGTCGCTCCGATCGACCTACGCGGGCGCTTCCTCGAACTCATCCGTCGCGAGACCGAGCGCGGTCCTGCGGGTCGCATCATCTTGAAGATGAACGGCCTCGACGACCCGCCCATCATCGATGCGCTTTACGAGGCATCACAGGCCGGCGTGCCCATCGACCTCATCATCCGCAGCATCTGCTGCCTTCGCCCCGGCGTCCCCGGCTTGTCCGAGACGATCACCGTGCGGTCGATCGTCGGTCGCTACCTCGAGCACTCCCGCATCTTCAGTTTCGGCACGCGTGACGATCGCGCCTGGTACATCGGCTCGGCCGACATGCGGGCCCGCAACCTCGATCGACGCATCGAGGTGGTCGTACCCGTCGAGCACCCGCCGCTGCAGGCCCGTCTGCAGGAGATCCTCGACGCCAACCTCCAGGACACGACGCTCGCCTGGACATTGGCGGCCGACGGCCACTGGCACGCGCCCTCGGGTGCTCCCGATCCTCGGGGCAACGCCCACCGTCGACTGCAGGACGCGGCCCTCCGCCGTTCGCGCCCCCGACTCGAGCCCGAGGACATGCCGTGAGCGCAGGGTCCGGGCCTCGGACTGACAATCTCGAGCGCGAACGCAAGCTCGCCGGTTGGGCCGGCTTCGAGTTGCCCGACCTCGGCGATGTCGTCGATGGGGTGAGCGCCGTGCTCTTGCCCGAGCAGCACCTCGAAGCCACCTACTACGACGCCGCCGATCTCCGGTTGGCCCGCAGCGGCATCACGGTCCGCTTCCGCACCGGTGACGCCGGCCGCGCCGGGCAGAAGGGGAAGTGGACGGTCAAGTTGCCCGACGGCGAGAGCGGCCCGACGCTGACGCGTCGAGAGATCGACATCGAGGCGCCGGGGCGCGTCGTGCCCGAATCCGTCGCCTCGCTCGTTCGCGCCCACATCCGGTCGGCCCCGATGGTTGCCGTCGGCGTGCTCTCGACGCGCCGGCGCCGGGTACACCTGAAGTCGGAGAACGGGACGCCGCTGGTCGAGGTGGCCGACGACGAGGTCTCGGTGCTCGAGGGACGGCGGGTGGCGTTGCGGTTCCGTGAACTCGAGGTCGAGGTGCTCGACCACGAGGGGGGCGCCGACCTGCTCGAACGAGTGGTCGACGTGTTGACGGCCGCAGGCGCCGCCTCGGCCGACCAGACCCCCAAGATCGTCCGAGCCCTCGGGCCGCGGGCCCTCGCCCCGCCCGAGGTCGTGGTCCCGGTCCTCGATGACTCCGCCACGCTCTCCGACGTCGTGCGGGCCGCGACTGCGGCTGGGTTGGCCCGCCTTTTGCAACACGACCCCGGAGTTCGGCTCGGCGGCGACATCGAAGACGTGCACCAAGCGCGGGTGGCCGCCCGCCGGCTGCGCTCGGACTTGCGCACGTTTCGAAAGTTGCTCGATCCGGAGCGCGCCGGGCCGCTGCGCGACGAGTTGCAGTGGCTCGGCGCCGAGCTCGGTCACGTGCGCGATGCCGACGTCCTGCTCGAACGCCTCCAGCACCAAGCGACGCTCCTTCCGGCCGTTGACGCGCGCGCCGTTGCCGGCCTGCTTCGACGTTTGGAGTCACAGCGCCAGACGGCAGGGGCGGCGCTGCTCGCCGCCCTCGACAGCGACCGCTACCGCCGCCTGCTCGACCTCCTCGTCGAGGCCATCGAGCGGCCCCCGGTGAACGACGACGCCTTCGCCACGGCTCGAAGTGCGCTCCCCGACATCGTCCGCGGTCCTTGGAAGCACTTGCGCGGCGCCGTTGACGCCCTCGTCGAGCATCCCGAGGACGAAGCCCTGCACGACATCCGCATCCGCGCCAAGCGCGCCAGGTACGCCGCCGAGGCCGCGGCCCCGGTGATGGGCAAGCCGGCCCAGCGCTTCGCCAAGGCGGTCGCCGGCGTCCAGTCGGTGCTCGGCGACTTGCAGGACGCCGTCGTCGCCGAGGACTGGCTCCGCACCGCGGGGTCGAAAGGTCCGGCCGCGCAGGCGCTTGTCGCAGGGCAACTCATCGCCGTGCAGCGTGACGCCATGGAAACGTCTCGCCGCAGCTGGGCGGAGGCGTGGGACGAGGTTGCCGGCAAGAAGCTGCGATCCTGGCTCGCCTGATCGCCATGAACGAACATCGGTCCACGTGGTCGAACTGAACGGCGACGGCGAGGTTCGAGCAGCCGGGGGCGTGGTTTTGCGGACCAGCGAGGCCGGCGAAACCGGACTCGAGGTGCTGCTGGTCCATCGGGGCCAGTACGACGACTGGACGATTCCCAAGGGCAAGGTCGACCCCGGGGAGACGGACGAGGAGTGCGCGGTCCGTGAAGTCGAGGAGGAGACCGGCCTGCGTTGCCGTCTCGGCCGCGAGCTTCCGTCGATCCACTGGATCGACCGCTTGGGGCGGCCGAAAGTGGGTCGGTACTGGTTGTTGGAGGCCGAGAATGCCCTCGAGGCACACCCCCAGAACGAGATCGACGCCGTCGAATGGATGCCACTGAAAGCGGCGATCGACCGTTTGACCTACCCCCGCGACGCCGAGGTGCTCCGCGCCGTCGACGCCGGCGGCAAGACTCCCGTCTGATGCCGCTCCTGCTCGTGCGCCATGCCGTGGCCCTCCGACGTCACGACTGGTCGAAACCTGATCATCTTCGTCCGCTGACCCCCAAGGGCTACGCCCAAGCCGAGTCGCTCGTCGAACTGCTCTGGCCCCATGGCGTCACCCGCATTCTCTCGAGTCCATTCGTGCGCTGCGTCGAGACGGTCGAGCCCTTGGCCCTCCGTCTCGGTTTGCCCGTCGAGGCGATGGATGACCTCGCGGAGGGTACGGGGACGCTGGCGTTCGTGCGCCTGTCTGAGGCCATCGAGAACGACAGTACCGTCGTGGTTTGCAGCCATGGCGACGTGATCCCGGACCTCCTCGAAGTCCTGCTGGCCCGTGAGGCCATCGGGGCCGAAGGCCTCCGGTGTGCGAAGGGCTCGACCTGGGTGGTCGAGGGAAACGGCGCGTCGGCGACCTACTTGCCGCCTCCGGACGTCACATGAACCCGGACGTCATATGAACAGCGGGCGCGGGGCGATGCGCATCGCCGCCATCGACATGGGCTCGAACTCGTTTCACCTCCTGGTCGTCGAGGCCCATCCCGACGGGTCGTTCGACACGCTCCTGCGGGAGAAGGAGATGTTGCGTCTGGGCGAGCTCGTAGCTCGGCACGGGACGATCCCCGAGCCCGACGTCGAGCGCATCCTCGACACGCTGCGCCGCTTCGCCAGCATGGCCACCTCGATCGGTGCGACCGAGATCGTGGCGTGCGCCACCAGCGCCATGCGCGAGGCCGACAACTCTTCGGCCATCGTCGACCTCATTCGCGACGAGACCGGCATCGACGTCGAGGTCATCAGCGGACGCCGCGAAGCGCGACTCATCTTTGCGGCCATTCGGGGGAGCCTGGCCCTCGAGCCAGGGCCGGCCGTCTGCTTCGATCTGGGCGGCGGCAGCCTCGAGGTCATGGTCGGCGACAATGGAGGGTTGTTGTGGTCGACGAGCTTGCACCTCGGTGCCGCCCGGTTGGCGACGCAGTTCCTCGAGAGCGATCCACCCTCATCGGCGGAGATGAAGCTCCTGAAGGAGCGTCTCCTCGAGGCGCTCGAGCCGGTGGCCGTCGAGGTGGCGTCGTTCGAACCGAAGTTGATGGTGGGTACCAGCGGCACCTTCCTCGACCTGGCCAAGATGGCCGCAGCCACTCGTACGGGTGCAGTGCCGCAGGCGATGAACCAACTGGTCGTTCGCCGAGAGGATCTGGAAAAGGTCCACGATCGGCTGCTCTCGGTGCCGGCGGCGGCGCGGTCGAAGATTGCCGGGCTGGATGCCCGTCGAGCCGATCAGGTGCCAGCGGGCTCCCAACTCCTGCTCACCGCCATGAAGCTGTTCGGATTCGATGAACTCATGGTCGGGGAGTGGGCGCTGCGCGAGGGGGTCGTCCTCGACGCCATTCGCAAGCACGAAGTGGCGGAGTGGACGAATGACGCCGAGGCCATCCGGCGCTCGTCCGTCCTCGGCCTGGCGAGGCGATGCAATTGGGAGGAGGGCCACGCCACCCAGGTCGCAGGACTCGCGGTATCGCTGTTCGATCAGACGCTCCCGTTGCACCACCTGGCCGGTGCGAATCGAGAGCTTCTCGAGTACGCGGCCTTGTTGCACGACATCGGTGAACACGTGGCCATCGAGGCCCACCACAAGCACACCGCCTACCTCATCGAGCACGGCAAGCTTCGGGGCTTCAGCCCGGACGACATCGCCATCCTCGCCACCCTCGGCCGCTACCACCGCCGCAACGATCCGAAAGCGTCGTACGAGCCGTTCGGCCGTCTGCCCGCAGAACGGCGAACCGAGGCGCTGCAGCTGTTGTCACTCCTGCGATTGGCCGACGGCCTCGACCGTGGCCACGCGGCCACCGTCGATGGCATTGACGTCGAGATCACGCGGACACGGGTTCGGCTGATGGTGACGTCGAGAGGCGACATGGACCTGGAGTTGTGGGGGCTGCGTCGCAAGCGTGAGCTCTTCGAGCGACTCTTCGATCGGCGACTCGAGGTCGTGGCCGCCGACCATCCGTCACTGGCGGCCCAGCCATGACCACCGGCGAGCTTCGTCGGTCGTTCCACGACGACCTTGCCGACCTGCAGCACCGCGTCGGCACCGTGGCCGACGTCGTCGTCAGCGGACTCGCCATCGCCACGGCTTCGGTGCTGCAGGGCAGCACAGACGCCCGCGACACGGTGGTGGCTGGCGACCGGATGATCGACGATGCCTATCCGGGCATCGAGCAGGACGTGTTCGAGCTGGTCGCCCGGCAGGCACCCGTCGCCCGCGACCTCAGGTTCCTGATCGCCAGCTTGCGCATCGCCCAGGAGATCGAACGTTCGGGCGACCTTCTGGCGTCGATCGGCCGGCGGGGACCCACGCTCGACCCGGCGGCGCTCACTCCCACCGTGCGCGACCTCGTGGGCGAGATGAGCCAACACGGTGCGTCGATGTTCGCCCAAGCCGCCGGTGCCTATCGAACCCTCGATGCGGTCTCGGCGCGGAGCATTCCTGCACTCGACGACGAGATCGACGAACTCCATCGGCGGCTCCTGGGCGAACTCTTCCGGGCCGAGGACGGCTTGGTCGGCTCGATCGTCGAACTCGGCCTCATCGCCCGCTTTTACGAACGCATCGCCGATCATGCGGTGGTGATCGCCGAGCGCGTGTGCTTCGTCGTCGACGGATCGATGAACGCCACCGACGCCGACGAATCGAGCTGGCCGTGACGTCGCCGCTGCAACTCGAGTTCGTGCTCTCCGCCACCGACGTCGCCGATCTTCCGCCGACGGAAGCGGAGATCGCCATCGTCGGCCGATCGAACGTCGGCAAGTCGTCGCTCATCAACGCCGTTGCCAATCGCAAGAAGCTGGCCATGGTGTCCAACACGCCGGGTCGAACACGACTGCTGAATCTCTTCTCGCTCCCCGGTCATGGCACGGTGATGGATCTTCCTGGCTACGGGTACGCGGCGACGTCGCGTACCGAGCGAGAGAAGTGGCAACGGATGATCGAGGGCTACCTCCTCGAGCGTGACAACCTCGACATGGTCGTGGTGCTCGTGGATGGTGAGATCGGTCCGACCAAGCTCGACCTCACCATGCTCGAGTGGGCGGCGGCCAGCGACCTCCCACACTCCATCGTGGCTACCAAGCACGACAAGGTGAAGGCCCTGCAACGCGACAAGCGCCGCGCCGAACTCGCAGCCAAGTGTGGGCGACCCGCCGGCGACATCCTGTGGGTCAGCGCGTCTAAAGGCACGGGGATCGATGCGCTACGCGGCCGAGTCCTGCACTGGCTCACCCCAGAGGGATAGCGAACCGAAAAAGCAAACTTCCTATCCGAAGCGGCCGGTGATGTAGTCGTCGGTGCGCTGATCGGTGGGCGAGGTGAAAAGCGTGTTCGTGCGGTCGACCTCGACGAGCACGCCGGTGCGGCTGCCGTGGTCGTCGATCTCGGCAGTGAAGAAAGCCGTGATGTCGGAAACGCGAGCCGCCTGCTGCATGTTGTGGGTCACGATCACGATGGTGTAATCGGCCTTGAGCTCACACATCAGCTCCTCGATACGGATGGTGGCGATCGGGTCGAGGGCTGAGCAGGGTTCGTCCATGAGGATGACTTCGGGCTGCACGGCGATGGCGCGAGCGATGCAGAGGCGCTGTTGTTGGCCTCCGGACAGGGAGAAGGCGCTCTGCTTGAGCTTGTCCTTGACCTCGTCCCACAGCGCCGCCCGCCGGAGGGACTGCTCGACCAGGTCGTCCATGCTCGTGGGCTTGAGGCCGTTGACCTTCGGGCCGAAGGCCACGTTGTCGTAGATCGACTTGGGAAAGGGGTTCGGCTTCTGGAACACCATGCCGATGCGGCGTCGCACCTCGATGGGGTCGACGTCTCCGCCATAGAGGTCCTGGCCGTGATAGCGGATCTGCCCGTCGACCCGCGTGCCGGGAATGAGGTCGTTCATGCGGTTGAGGCAGCGGAGGAAGGTGCTCTTGCCGCAACCCGACGGCCCGATCAACGCCGTGATCCGCTGCTTGCGAATCGAGAGATCGACGTTGCGCAGCGCCTGGAACGCGCCGTAGTAGAAGTCGAGTCCGGCGACCTCGAAGACGACCTCGGTGTCCTCCATGCGGAAGTCGTCGCCCGCCGCGACCTCGGGGGTCGGGGCCAGCGAATCGGGCAGGTCCGTCCGGATGTCAGCCATCACCTTGCATCTTGCCCGTGACGGGGCCAGACCTCAAACAAAGACCTCGCCCGGTGCCTGATGTTCACCTCCGGTTCACCTTCAGTTGGTTCCGTCGACAGAACGCCTGGTTACCGTCCCGGAACGGATCCCCAGTCAAGGAGATTGTCCGACCCATGAATCTTCGTTCTTTTCCTCCATTCGTACGGCTGCTCACCGTGCTGTTGGCCATGTTCCTCGTCGCTGCGGCCTGCGGCGGTGACGACGATGGCGCCGGCAACGTCGATGCTGGTGGCGAGGGCGGCGAGAAGCTGAGCGGCAGCATCTCGATCGATGGATCGTCGACGGTCGCCCCGATCAGTGAGGCCATTGCCGAGGAGTACCGCACCGAGCAGTCGGGCGTCCAAGTTGCCGTCGGCGCCGCCGGCACCGGCGGCGGATTCAAGAAGTTCTGCGCCGACGAGATCGATATCTCGGATGCGTCCCGCCCGATCAAGGACGAGGAGATCGCCGCCTGCAAGACCGCCGGCGTCGACTTCACCGAGTTCCGGGTGGGCCTCGACGGCCTGGCCATTGTGACCTCGCCGAAGAACAAGTTTCTCGTGTGCCTCAGCCTCGAGCAGATGGCCACCATCTTCAAGGAGGGCGGCGCGACCACCTGGGACCAGGTCGACCCCAAGTTCGCGAAGGAGAAGGCCTCGATCTTCGCCCCCGGGGCCGACTCAGGCACGAAGAAGT
>JBKJLU010000296.1:0-4321 GCA_046596815.1 Acidimicrobiales bacterium
CCCCACCACCTCGTCGTGAACGAGGACCTCGTCCGTCAGGCCCACGACGCCGGGCTCGCCGTGAACGCTTGGACGGCTGATGAGCCCGACCGCATCCGTTGGCTCGTCGACGCCGGCGTCGACGCCATCATCACCAACGTCCCCGACGTCGCCCGCCAAGCCCTGCGCTAACCGCACCTCTCAACTTCTGTCAGGCGGGAAGAACGAGATTCAGGACGGCGGGCTCGTGGCGAAAGGTCAGCTTCGACGTCGACCCGAGGAAGTCACCGTCGACCTGGTAGGGGAACGGCCCGTGCCCGACGGCGACGACGTGTTCGACGTCGGTCACGTACGACACGTTCCGGTGACGGCGCACCGCCGGTCCGATCCCGAGGGCCGCAGCGATGATGGAGATGAGCGGAAGGAAGGACATCGTCCGCACGCTCACGACGACGAGACCCCGGTCGAGCCCGGCTTCCGGTGCGATGTTGAGGGGCCGGTTGCCGAGGTACGTGTACGGGTTCGTGTTGAGGCAGATGGCGAAGTAGGCATCGTCGATCGGCGACTCGTTCCCGGCCTCGACCGAGATCCTCGGACGGCTGCGGTCGTAGTGGCGGAACCACGTGGCGAACCCGGCGTAGACGAAGAGGGGGTGCCCGGCGTACCGCTTGAGGCCGGCCCGTCGCTCGACCTGTTCGACGACGGCGGCGTCGAAACCCATGCCGACGTGGAAGAGGAAGTAGCGACCGTTGACCGATCCGAGGCCGACCCGCTCGATCGAACGATTCGAGAGCGCCGTCAACAGTTGTCCGGTGGCCTCGATCGGATCGTTGACGACGCCGATGGTGCGGGCGAACACGTTGGTGGATCCGCCCGGAAGCACGCCCAGTGCGCATGCCGTACCCGCCAGTCCGTTGGCGGCCTCGTTGAGGGTGCCGTCACCGCCGAGGACGACGACGCACTCGACACCATCGGCGACGGCGCCCTGGGCGAGGCGGGTGGCGTGACCACGTCGGCTCGTCTCGGCCACCTCGACGTCGTGATCGGCCGACAGCGCCTTGGCGATGACGACCCGCGTCCGCGCCGTCACCGAAGACGCCGACGCATTCACCAACAGCAACACCTTCAAGAGGAACGACCTCGACCAGAGCGGCGCGTCAGGAGCGCCAGCGACGAGCGCCCGCCGAGCGGAAAGGAGCGCCAGCGACGCAGAGCGAGGCCATCTAGAGGGCGTCTTGGCGAAGCTGGGCGAGGCTGCGGGCCAGGAGTCGCGAGACGTGCATCTGGCTGATGCCGAGCCGTGTGGCGATCTCGGACTGGGTGAGGCCCTCGAAGAATCGGAGGTGGATGATGTTCTGCTGTCGCGGCGGCAGCTTCTCGAGCAGCGGGCTGAGCGCCACGCGGTGCTCGACGTCGATCATCGAGACGTCCTCCTCGCCGATGGTCGACCCGAGTGACCCCCCGTCCTCCCCGCCCACCGGCGCGTCGAGCGACGTGAACCGGTAGGCCTGCCCTGCTTCCATGGCCTCGAGCACTTCTTCCTCGGAGACGCCGGCCGCATGGGCGATCTCGGGGATGGTGGGCGAGCGACCCAAATCCTGGTTCAGGGTGTTGACGAGGGTGCTCAGCCGGAGGTGCAGTTCCTGCATGCGACGGGGCACCCGCACGGCCCAGCCCTTGTCGCGGAAGTGGCGCTTGAGCTCGCCGACGATCGTGTGCGTCGCATAGGTCGAGAACTCGAGTCCCCGCTCGGGCTCGAAGCGATCGACCGCCTTGATCAAGCCGGTCGACGCCACCTGGACGAGATCATCGAGGGGTTCGCCGCGGTTGTTGAATCGGCGCGCCAGATATTCGGCCAGCCCGATGTGCGCTTCGATGAGCGCGGCCCGCACCTTTTCGTCGCGCGAGGCGGCGAAGGTGACGAACATCTCCCGAAGCTCCTGGCGACGCTCGGCGTCGAAGGCCACCGTCAGACCTCGGTGCGACGCTTCAGCAGCCGGAATGTCGGCGAACCTGCGGTCGGCGTCAGCTCGTGTTCGTCGGCGACGGCGTTGAGAATCAGTTCGGAGAGTTCGGTCAATCCGGCCGTCGGCTCGCCGTCCTCGAAGTTTCCGACGCCCTTGACCTCGAGCCCGTCGTCGAGGAGCTCATACGTCATGGTGACGGTGCCGGGACGACCCTTCGTGCCGATGAGGCCGAAGACCAGCTCGTCGATGGCGATGCGCAGGTCGTCGATCTCTTCGATGGTGAAGGACAGCCGACTGGCCAGTCCCATCGCCGTGACCCTCGCCAGACGGAGGAACTCCGGGTCGGCGGGCATTGCGAGCTGCACCTGGTCCGGCATGGGCCCGAAAGTTACTACCCCCTCAGTTGTTCTGGAACGGGGGTTCACGACAGAATCGGACCATGAACGTCGTTGTCTGCGTCAAGCAGATCCCCGACCCGGCATCCCCCGGGCGCCTCGACCCGACCAGCCACACGTTGGTCCGCGAAGGCAAGCTGATCCTCGACGACTCCGACGCCTACGGCGTCGAGATGGCGCTGCAGCTGGTCGACAAAGCCGGTGGCGGCGAGGTGACGCTCGTGTCCATGGCCCCCAACAGCGAAGTGAGCGGTCTTCGCACCGCCCTCGCCATGGGTGCGGCCAAGGCCATTCTCGTGTCGGACGACGCCCTCAAGGGTGCCGATGCGCTCACGACGGCGAAGGTCCTGGCGGCCGCCATCAAGCGGGCCAACCCCGACCTGGTGCTCGCAGCCACCGAGTCGACCGACGGCTACACCGGCACCACGCCGGTGCAGATCGCCGAGCTCATGGGCCTTCCGTCGATCACCTTCGCCAAGAGCATCACCACCGACGGCACCACGGTGCAGGTCGAGCGCCAGACGGAAGAGGGCTACGACGAAGTCGAGTGCCCCCTGCCGGCGCTCGTCACCGTCACCGCCGGCGTCGTCGAGCCCCGCTACCCGTCGTTCAAGGGGATCATGGCGGCCAAGGGCAAGCCGGTGGAAGAGCTGAAGGTCTCCGATCTCGGTATCGAGGGCGACGTCAGCGTCGGCCAGGAGATCACCGAGGTCACAGCCGCCGAAGAGCGCCAGGCCGGTGAGATCGTCACCGACGAGGGCGATGCCCACGAAAAGATCGTTGCATTCCTCGACAAGCTGAAGGTGATCTGAAATGGCATTCGACAAGGTATGGGTGTTGGCCGAGGCCACCGCCGAGGGCAAGCTCACCTCCATCACCTTCGAGTTGCTCACCAAGGCTCGTGAAATCGGCACGACGGTCGAAGCCGTGGTGTGGGGCGAAGGGGCCGAGGGGCACGCCGCTGACCTCGGCAAGTTCGGCGCCACCAAGGTCTACAACGTCGGCGACCTCGGCGGGTCGCTTCCCGGCGTGCCCGTCGCCTCCGCCATCGCCGCCCAGATCGCCGCCGGCAACAAGCCCGACGCCATCCTCTTCCCGCAGAGCTACGACGGTCGCGACATCGCCGGCCGCCTCTCGGCCAAGCTCGACCTCGGCGTGCTGACGAACCTCGTCGGCCTCGATGCCGAGGGCTCGACCGAGCACGCCATCTTCGGTGGCGCCACCATCGTCAAGGCCAAGCTCACGACCGAGACGCCCTACCTCTTCGTCGTGCGGGCCAAGTCGTTCGCTCCCGAGGAGAGCGGTGGCGGTGCTCCGACGGTCGAGGCCATCGAGGCCCCGGACGCCGGCGCCACCAATGGCGCCAAGATCAAGCAGAAGCACGTCGAGGAGCGCACCGGACCGAAGCTCGACGAGGCCGCCGTCGTCGTCTCCGGTGGACGTGGACTCGGCGAGGCCAAGAACTTCGAGATGGTCGAGGAGCTGGCCAAGCTGCTCAAGGGTGCGCCCGGCGCCTCCCGGGCCATCGTCGACGCCGGTTGGGTGCCCTACGCCTACCAGGTCGGCCAGACGGGCAAGACGGTCAAGCCCACGGTCTACCTGGCTCTCGGCATCTCCGGTGCCACCCAGCACATGGTCGGCATGAAGGGCGCCAAGAACATCATCGCCATCAACAAGGACGAGGAGGCGCCGATCCTCTCGATCGCCGACCTCGGCATCGTCGGTGACCTGCACAAGGTCGTCCCCAAACTGATCGAAGCCCTCAAGGCCCGCTAGGGCCAACTCCGACTCGTTCTGTGAAGGTCTGTTCCTCCAGGAGGTGGACAGCCCTTCACAGAACGGCGGTGTCGTCGGGCGGGTCGTAGGCGTCGAGGGCCCAGGCGAGGCCGTCGGCCGGATCTTCGACGGCGAGGCGACACGACCAACCCGGCTCGGCGCCGCCGCGGTCCCAGCCCCACCAACGCAGCTCGCAGATCGAGT
>JBKJLU010000367.1:0-16257 GCA_046596815.1 Acidimicrobiales bacterium
GGTCGACCCCCGGGACGCGACGCTCCCGGTCCCTCCCCTAGGTCGAGGTAGTCCCCTGGCTCGCGACCTCGCAATCGACCTCGGCACCGCCAACACCCTGGTTTATGCCAAGGGGCAGGGCATCGTTCTCAACGAGCCCAGTGTGATCGCCTTGAACATCCAGACCCAGCACGTCCTGGCGATGGGCCATGAGGCATGGCAGATGATCGGTCGGACGCCCGGTTACATACAGGCCGTCCGACCCCTGCGGGGCGGAGCGATCACCGACTTCGACATCACCGAGCGTATGATCCGCATCATCCTCAGCCGGGCCGGCATCTCCCGGTTCAATCGGCCCCGCGTCCTGATCTGTGTGCCGTCGGCCATCACGTCGGTGGAGAAGCGGGCGGTGAAGGAAGCCGCTCGTCGGGCCGGCGCCACCGATGCCTATCTCATCGACCAGCCGATGGCGGCGGCCATCGGGGCGGGCCTCCCGATCGGTGAGCCCCTCGGCAACATGATCGTCGACGTCGGTGGCGGCACCAGCGAGACCGCGGTGATCTCCCTCGGCGGCACGGTCGCCCTTCAGGCCATCCGCGTTGGCAGCTTCGACATGGACACGGCCATTCAGACCTTCGTCCGTCGGGAGTACGGCATCGCCATCGGCGAGCGGACGGCCGAGGAGATCAAGGTGGCCATCGGATCGGCCCACGTCACCGATGACGAAGTGAAGGCCGAGGTGCGCGGTCGCGACCTCATGACCGGGTTGCCGAAGACGGTGGTCCTGTCACCCGAGGAGGTGCGCGAGGCCCTCGAGGAGAACGTGAGCGCCATCGTCGACTCGGTGATCCAGTGTCTGGGCATGGCCCCGCCCGAACTTGCCCAGGATCTGATCATGCAGGGCATCCACTTGGTCGGAGGTGGCGGCATGCTGCGCGGCCTCGATCAGCGACTGGCCGAGGAGACCGATCTCCCCGTCCATCTCGTCGCCGAGCCCCTCGAATGCGTCGTGCTCGGGGCGGGCAAGTGCATCGAAGCGTTTGAGTCGTTGCGGGTGATGTTCATGGAGGCCGACCGCTGAACGGTAGAACGGGTCAGAGAATCGATGTACTCGTCCGCGGCGTATCTAGGCGCTGATCGATCCATCCCGCAACGTCGACGACCGTGACGACGACCGTGAGGCCGTCGCGATCCTCGAGCCACGAAAGGTTTCGACGGTGCGTCTCGTTCGTCGAGTCGTACCGGTTCAGCACGACCAGCACGTCACCCCCGCCGAGAGCGTCGAGCGAAAGGCGCACGACGTTGATCGTGCCGAGGCCGGCGTCGGCGACGAGCAGCGTGGCGTCGGGCGCAACTGCATGAAGAAGGGCCACGTTGTCGCCGTCGTCGGCGATTGGTGAGCGCACGCCGCCGGCGGTCTCGACGAAGCCGACATCAATCGCGGGCGGCCACTGGATCTCCTGGGCAAGCGTCGCCACAGTGAACTCGGGGCGGCCGAGCACCGCGGCTGCAATCGGCGGCGCCATGGCCACCTCGTAGTGCCGGTGGGGTGGGCACACTTCGTCGGGCGCCTCGCCGGTGGCACCTGCAAGGACGGTCGCATCCCTACTTTCCGCCGAGTCCGCAGGATCGAACGACTGCGCGGGCTTACGCGCCCGAACGACCCGGCCCCACTCCCGCAGCTGCCGGGAGACGGCCGCCGTGACCCACGTCTTGCCTATGTCGGTGCCAGTGCCCGCCACCGCGACGAGGAGTTCAGGTCGCAAGCGCAGCCAACGCAACGATGAGCCGATCGACGTCGGCGTCGGTATGGGAAGCGCTGAGCGTGACCCGCAAACGAGAAGACCCAACCGGCACGGTCGGGGGCCGGATGGCGGGCACGAGGATCCCCTGCTCGAGGAGTGTCGCGGCCGCCGACAACGCCACGTCCTCGTCGCCCAACACGATCGGGATGATCGGTGACGGATGCCCGAGCCGCACGCGGTCGACGAGCGTTCGGAGAACGGCGACGAGCGCGTTGCCCTCGTCCGACCGCAGCACCCGCAGCGCCGCCAGAGCGGCCGCCGCGTCGGCCGGTGTCGACGCAGTGGTGAAGATGAACGGGCGGGCTCGGTTGAGGAGCAGGTCCACCAGCGCAGTCGGACCGGCGACGAACCCGCCGAGCGAGCCCAGCGTCTTCGACAGCGTGCCGACGCGGAGCACCTCCCCGTCGATCGACCAATCAGGCCCGAGCACCGAGTGCGCCTCGTCGAGCACGAGCAGCGCCCCATGACGTGCGCACAGGCTGGCAATCGCCTCGATGTCGGCGATGTCGCCGTCCATCGAGAACACGGTGTCGGTGACAACGATGGCGCGGTCGGTGCTACCGAGCAACTTGGCCAGGTGATCGAGGTCGCCGTGGCGGTAGACCTCGACGTGTGCACGCGACAGCCGACACCCGTCGATGATCGATGCGTGGTTCAGCTCGTCCGAACAGATCGTCACGTCGCGGCCACCAAGCACGGACAACACGCCGAGGTTGGCGGCGAAGCCGGTCGGGAAGAGCAGCGCCCGCTCTGCCCCCTTCCACGTCGCCAGCTCAGCCTCGAGCTCGTCGTGGACCGGCCGGCCACCCGTGATCAGCCGGGCTGAGCCGGAGCCCGTACCGAAGCGGTCGAGCGCGTCGTGAGCTGCCGCGACGACTGCAGGGTGTTGACTCAGGCCGAGATAATCGTTCGACGCGAACGACAGCACCTGGGTGCCACCGAGGGTGAACGACGGCCCGCCCCCATCGAGGCTCCGTACCGACCGCCACCGACCCCCGGCGCGGATGGCGTCCCCCTCGGCGTCGGCCCATGCCGACCACCTCACGTGGTGGAGACCTCATCGATCGCGGCCCGCAGCGTGGTCACGATCAGCTCGAGTTCCCCATCGGTGATCGTGAGCGGCGGCATGATGACGACGACATCGCCGAGCGGGCGCAGGAGGACGCCCCTTTGGGTCGCGGCTGCGCACACCTGTCGGCCCCAGCGCAGTCCCTCGATCGGGGGCGCCAGTTCGACACCGCACATCAGACCCTGCAATCGGACTTCGCGTACCGCCGGGTGCTTGGCAATCTGGGCGTCCAGCAAATCTTGGAGCGTGTGCGACCTTGCCCGGACATTGGCGAGGACATCGCGCTCGTCGATGAGCTGCAGGTGCCGTAGTGCAACTGCGGCCGCGAGGGCGTTCCCTCCGTAGGAGTGGCCGTGGTAGAAGGTGCGCTCACTGAGATCAGGACCGAGGAACGCGTCGAACACACGCTGCGACGCGACCGTCGCCGACATCGGGAGATAGCCGCCAGTGATCCCCTTGCCGAGGCATAGGAGGTCGGGACGGATACCACAGTGCTCGCTCGCGAACAACGTTCCCGTGCGCCCGAAGCCGACCGCCACCTCGTCGCAGATGAGGAGCACGTCGTGCGTACGGCACGCGTCGGCGAGTGCCCGCAGGTCGTCGGGTGACGCAAGGTGCATCCCCGCCGCGCCCTGCACGAGCGGCTCGACCACGACGGCCGCCAACTCGCTCGCGTGCTCGGCGACAAGCGCGCACGCAACAGCGAAGCAGTCGTTCTCGGCGAACGACGGAGCCCGGATCACCGGGAAGCGCAGCGGATCGAACACATCCGTGCCGAATCCGCCACCACCGAGCGAGATGCCGCCAACGGTGTCACCGTGGTACGCGCCGCCGAATGCGAGGTACTTCGTTCGGCGATGGGCCCCGAGATTGGCCCAGTACTGGAACGCGATCTTGAGTGCTTGCTCGACCGCAGAGGCGCCGTCGCTGGCGAACACGATGTGGGCGTCGTCGACCGGCACGACGTCGCGGAGCGCCTCGGCCAGTTCGATCACGATGCGGCTGCCGTTCCCGAGCAGGGTCGAGTGGGCCACGAGGTCGAGTTGAGCGCGGATCGCATCGTCGAGCTCAGGGACGCAGTGTCCGAGCGTCGTCACCCACAGCGACGAGATGGCATCGAGGTAACGCTTGCCGTCGACGTCGATGAGTTCGTGTCCCTCGGCCCGGTCGACGACGATCGGCGCGTTCGCGGCGTAGGCCGACATCTGGGTGAAGCCGTGCCAAACGACGGCCGCGTCGCGTTCGACCCAGGAGCTGGTCAACGCAGGACCGGCTGCTCGGCAATGTGTGATCCGAGCCGGTCGAGCAGGAGGTGATCGTGGGTGTCGCCCGCATTTGGCGTGGTGAGAAGCTTGTCGCCGAGGAAGATGCTGTTGGCGCCGGCGTGCAGGCAGAGCGCTTGGAGTTCGTCGGTCATCGACGCCCGGCCGGCGGAGAGGCGCACGACCGAACCGGGCATCATGATCCGTGCCGACGCGACAGTGCGCACGAGTTCGAGGCCGTCGAAGTCGGGGAGGTCGGCGAGCGGCGTGCCCGGGACGCGCACGAGCAGGTTGATGGGCACGCTCTCTGGGTGCGGGTCGAGGATGGCGAGCTGCTGAAGCAGGCCGGCCCGGTCCTGACGCGACTCCCCCATGCCGACGATCCCGCCACAGCACAGCTTGACGCCGGACGCACGAGCGTTGGCGAGCGTCTCGAGCCGGTCGTCGTACGTACGGGTCGTGATGATCTCGCCGTAGAACTCAGGCGAGGTGTCGAGGTTGTGGTTGTAGTAGTCGAGGCCCGCGTTGCCGAGCGTCTCCGCCTGCGCCGAGGTGAGCATGCCGAGGGTCGCGCACGTCTCGAGCCCGAGCGCACCGACCTCGCGCACGGCGTCGGCCACGGCGTCGACCTGCCGGTCACTCGGAGAGCGCCACGCCGCGCCCATGCAGAAGCGCGTGGCACCCGACGCCTTGGCGTTGCGGGCAGCGGCGACGATGACGTCGGTCGCCAGCAGACCCTGGGCCGTGAGCCCCGTCGAGTACCGCGACGACTGGGGGCAGTACGCGCAGTCCTCGGGGCACCCTCCGGTCTTGATGGACAGCAGGATTGCGCCCTCGACCTCGTTGTGGTCGAAGCGACCACGGTGGATCGAGTGCGCCGACGCCAGCAGGTCGTGGAACGGGCGGCCGAGGAGATCGTTTACCTCTGCCACGGTCCAATCGGTTCGTATGACAGCGGGTGCCTGTTCCATGCCGGACTTCTAGCCGAGATCGGCCGCCGGCACGACACGACACGACTGGTCGTCGCCGAACGGTACGTCCCGGGTTGGCCCCGGTGGCGTGGCGAGCGGTGCGACGGTCCGAGGACGCCGACTGAACGAATCGGTCGGGGAACTGATCAGTCGGGGGCGAGCAGGTCCTCCGCCGCTTGGCGGACCTGCCAGTCGCGATCCGAGAGGGCCCGTTGCAGGGCGGCGTCGACCTCGGGGCCATCGAAGGGCGCCAGCGCCAGCACGGCCCGGCGGCGGATCGCCGGTTTGTCGGTCGTCGCCCGCAGGATGGCGGCCAGGCCGGCCTCGTCGCCGATGGCGCCGAGCGCCGCGACTGCGGCCTCCCGCACGAGCGGATCGGAGTGGAACTCCGACACACCGATGAGGCCAGGGACGGCGCCGGGTTCGAGGTCATGGCCCTCGGATCGTTCACCGAGGGCCCAAGCCACCACCTCGACGACCAGGTCGTCGGGGTCATCGAGGAGGTCCACGAGGTCGACCTCGGGCCGGTGCCGGGCCTCCGTGACCGCCCTTCGCCGCACCAGCGGCTCGGGGTCGCAGAGCGCCCGCCGCAGATCATCTGCGGTCAACGCTGACAGGCGATGGAGGGCGCCGAGGGCTGATGCCCGTACGGCCGGGGAGGGGTCGTCGATGAGCGCCCGGGCCGCCTCCTCATTCCCCGTGTGGCCGGCGATGGCGGCGCGACGCCGGCGTTCCCTTATGTCCGGTCCCTCGTCCACGCGGCTCCATCGTCGCAATCCCGCGGTGACGGATGCCAGCCGAGGTGCGAAACTGTTCGACGAATGTCCGACTCGCGCCGCTTCCTCTTGCTCATGCTGTCGGGCCTCTTGCTCTTCGCCGGGCTCACCGTCGTCGTCCTCGATCGCACCCAACCTGCATTGGCGGTGGCGGATTCGCCGGTGCTGCAGGCGGTTGCGCCCACCCCTACAACGACCTCCCCGACGACCATCCCTGAAGCGACGACCACGGTGCCGGAAGCGCAAGCGACCACCCTCGGCACGGTTCCGACAAACGGCGAGAAGAAAGCGGTGGCGCCCCCCCGCAATGCCTACGCCCCCGAGCCGATCATCGAGATCGGGACGATCGAGATCCCAAAAATCGGTCTCCGCCACAAGGTGATGCACGGCATCAGCCTTCGCAACATCGACCACGGTCCGAGCCACTGGCCGGGCACGCCCCTTCCGGGAGAGGCCAGCAACACGGTCTTCGCCGGTCACCGGGTGACGCACAGCAAGCCCTTCCGTCGCATCGACGAGCTCCGGCCCGGCGACGAGATCATCTTCACCATCAACGGCGTCCGCTCGGTGTACCTGACGACCGGCAACGAGATCGTCACGCCGAACCGCCTCGACATCGTGAACCCGACGGCCGAGCCGACGGTCACCCTGTTCGCCTGCCACCCGCCCGGCTCGGCCAAGTTCCGCTTCGTCGTCCGGGGTGTGCTGGCACCGGGTCAAGCTCCTCCGCCCGCCTCATCCGGGGCGCCGGCCGAGTCGCCGCCGCCCCCCGCCGAGGGGTAATTCGTCCCGAGGGTCTCGAGATCTGCGAGACATTTCTCAAGACCGGCCCGATCCGCTCCGATGCTCTGGTGCTGAAAGGAGCAGGCATGTCGCACATGGTCATGTATCGGTCGGTCGAGGGTCAGCCCGTGTTCCATCAGGTCGAAAACCTGGAGGACGCGGCGAGGCACGTCGAGACACTTCGCAATGCGGGGCAAGGTGGTGACGCCCGCATCTTCCGTCTGGAAGAGGTGAAGATCGAGGTGAAGACGTACTACCGCGTCGAGGTCGCGGCCGAGGAGCCCAAGGCCAGCCCGGCCCCGGCCCCCGCCCCGGCGCAACCGGCTCCGGCCCCCGTCATCGCCGAGGCCCCCGCCCCGGCTGTCGCACCGGCTCCGGTTGCCGCTTCGCCGGTCGCACCTGCGGCCGCTGCCCCGGCCGCCGTCAAACCTGAGCCCGCCGTCGCGGGTGCAGGTGCCGCCGGCGCCAACGGCGGTCGCTTCGGACTCTTCGGCAAGAGCTAGTCGTCAACTCCCCGCCACTTGGCGGAGGGCAAGTCCGATGGCCAGCGCGGTGAGGCCCACGGCCGCTGCGAGCGCCATGCCCGAGAGCACGACCACGATGAGCAGACCGACGAGAGCTCGGAACCGAGCGAGGACGCGCACGGCGCGCCCTCGCTCGTTCTCGTT
This sequence comes from Acidimicrobiales bacterium, assembly GCA_046596815.1. Taxonomy (GTDB): domain Bacteria; phylum Actinomycetota; class Acidimicrobiia; order Acidimicrobiales; family CADCTF01; genus DATLED01. Next base: position 7,314 of record JBKJLU010000367.1, read on the forward strand.
CCTACGTTCGTTCTCGTTCCTACGTTCGGGCTCGTTCTTGCGCTCGGGCTCGTTCTTGCGCTCGGGCTCGTTCTTGCGCTCGGAGTTGGCGGACACCGGCACCAGGGCCGTTAGGGGTGGATCGGGCTCGGCCTTCGTCGGTAGGGCGGGCGCGGCTCGGCGCGGCTCGTCGTCCCACACCGGATCCCAGACCGGGGTGAAGCTGGCCGTCGGTTCGTCGAAGGGCTCGCCGCTCATGGCCCGACGAAGCCGGCGATGCCAGTAGCACGGCCGGTCATGACAGGCTTGCCGTCGACTTCAGTGACCACGAGGCAGGACGCGCAGGTGAACACGACGAGGGAGATGGTAGTGCGGAGCCCTCTGGGCTGGGAGCCCGTCCAGTCCCCGGAACGCCACCCGTGGTTGGCCCTCACGATCGGCCTGACCCTGCTGTTGGGCATCGTCGTGGTGGCGTTCAATCTGGCCTTGCCTTACTACGCGCTCTCGCCCGGGTCGGCCCGCAACGTCACCCCGCTCATCCGCACGGGTGACGCCGAGTCCTTCCCTCCGAAGGGCCAGGTCCTGCTCACCACCATCAGCCTGCAGCAGGTCCACCCGGTCCAGGCGCTGGTCGGTTGGTTGCGCACGGATGTCGACGTGTTGCCGGAGGAACAGATCCTTCCTCCCGACACGTCCGACCAGGAGTACCGCCAGATCAATTCCCAGGTGATGGACGAGTCGAAGCAGAACGCCATCGTCGTCGCCCTCCTCCGGCTCGGCTACGAGGTCAAGGAGAAGGGCGAAGGGGCCGTCGTCGAGCAGGTGCTTCCCCAGTTCCCGGCCGAGGGTCGTCTGCAGCAGGGCGACGTCATCAAGGCCATCGACGGGCAACCGGTGGCGCTCGTCCAGGAAGCGACGAACATGATCCGGATGCATCGCCCCGGCGATACCCTCAACCTCGACGTCGTGCAGGCCGACGGCACGCAACCCCGGCAGGTGCCGGTGACCTTGGCGGCTGATCCCCAACAGGGCGGCAAGCCGGTGCTCGGCGTGTTGCTGCGCACCTTCCGTCGAGACTTCGACCTGCCTTTCGACGTGGACATCGAGAGCGACAACATCGGCGGACCGTCGGCAGGGCTGGCATTCACCCTCGGGCTCATCGATTCGCTTTCTCCCGGTGAGCTGACGGGCGGACGGAAGGTCGCAGTCACCGGCACGATCGAGATCGACGGTCGCGTCGGCGACGTCGGTGGCGTGGCCCAGAAGACGTCGGCCGTCAGGGCTGCCGGTGCCGACGTCTTCCTCGTTCCGGCCGGTGAGTTCGAGGTGGCCAAGAAGCGCGCCGGCAAGCACCTGCTGGTCATCAAGGTCACGACCTTGCAGGAAGCGCTCGACGCACTGGGCTCCCTCGGTGGTGACTTGAGCGCCCTCGGCCCCGTCGGCGTAAGGCAACCGGGGTAACATCGTCCGGTTCGTCCCAGGAGGCGCGGTTGCTGCGCATCGACTCGTAGGCATGCCGGCCTTTGCCGCTCAGTACCAGTTCGCGGCTGCGTTCATCGTCTTCCTCGTCGCCTTGGCCGGCGTCGCCCTCGTCCTGTTGCGGGGCGAGCCCCTCACGACGCGGACGTCCGCCCGCCTCGCTCTCGGTGCCGGTTTCCTCGGCATCGCCGCTGAAGCCTTCCTCCGGGGTTCGTTGCTCGTCGACGCGTCGAGTGCACTGCTTGGTCTTCGGGCCGCGGGTCTGGCGTCGCTGATCGTCGGGAGCCTCAACTGGCGGGGGAGCGCGCTCTCCCGCGCGTTGCTGTGGTCAGGGTCGGCAGCGCTGGTGTTCGGCATCCCCTTCGAGGCCAAGGACGCGGCTTCGCTCGTCGCCACGACGGTGTCGGCCGCCGGGGGACTGCTCGTCGGGTCGGCGCTGCTCAGCTCGAGCCGTCGATCGATCGCTGCGCGCGTCGCCGCCAGCGCCGCAGGGACGTTGTTGTTGCTCGTCCTCGTGCTGTCGATCGCGTTGTCGACGGTGCTCGCGACGACGGTCGAGGATCAGGCGTTGGTCGAATTGGATGCGCGGGCGACCAGCGAGGCGTTGGCCATCGAGACCCAGAACCAGGAGTTGGTCAAGAGCGCGTCGGTGGTGGCGTCGCTGCTCGTGCAGCTACGCCAGAACCCCGACGACGCCGCTAGTCCTCAGCTGCTGTCTCAGCTCGGTCCCAGCGGAAAACCGACGGCCGGGCAGCAGGCGGCGATCAGCACCGAGCTCGAGCGGGCGCGCCAAGACATCTTCATCGACGTCAACTTCGCCTATGTGTCGGGGTCGCAAACAGTCATCGCCGGAGCCGGGGCTGACGCCCAGACCCTGGCGACGGTGTCGGGTGCCAACATCGTCTCCGGCGCACTCCGCAGCGAGTCGCAGCAAGGTGGCGCGGCGACGGCCATCATCGAGGGCAAGGCGTTCGCCATCGGTGTCCTCCCGATCGGTCTGCGGTCGGCGGCCGGCGATCCCTTCGGCGCCGTCGTCGCCTTCCGGGCCCTCGACGATGCCTACCTGGCTGCCCGCGTCGAGCGCGGCAGCGCGGGTGACGCACTCGTGTTGGTCAGCGGGAAGACCACCGTCGCCCAGGGCGGCACGCTGCCCGCAACGAACGCCGTCGAGCGCGTCGCCGGCGCCGTGCTCGACGGTGCATCGCGGCGTGATGTCGTGACCGACGATCGCGTCGCTGCGGCCCGGCCCGTCCGCGTCGCCGGCCAGCAGCAACCCGTGCTGGCCGTCGTCGCACTGCGTTCGGCCGACGGCATCGCCGGTGTCCGGGAGGATCTCTTCCAGACGTTCTTCGTCATCGCCTTCGGTGGTGCGGTGCTCGCCCTCCTGCTCTCGGCGCTCGTGGGAGATCGCATCGGGTCAGGCATCCGGCGACTGACGGCGTCGGCCGAGGCGATTCAGTTGGGAGCCCTCGGTGTCAGGTCGGGGGTTCGCAGCGAGGACGAGGTCGGTGTACTCGGGGCGACATTCGACTCGATGGCTGCCTCGATCGAGGAACAGACTGACGCGCTCTCGGCCGCCGCCGCTCGCGTCGAAGCGATCGTCGCCGGCATGGGCGAGGCGTTGATCGCCATCGACGACGACGCCCGCATCACCGACTTCAACGCGGCGGCGGTGGACCTGTTGGATCTCCCGGCGGGCGACGCTCGCGGTCAGTCGGTCGACGATGTCCTTCGGCTCGTGAAGGATGACGGCAGCGATCTTGTCGCCCGCCTTCGGGCCACCGAATCGACCCGTTGGTCGGCCCTCGGCGATCTCATCCGACCGGACGGCGAGGCTGTCCCCGTGGCCGTCACCGCTGGTGCCCTGCTCAGCGCCGGTGGCGAGGTCGAGGGGGCGGTCATCGTGCTCAGCGACCTGCGGGGCGAGCGCGAGGTCGAGCGGATGAAGCGTCACTTCCTTTCGCGCGTCGGGCACGAGTTGCGCACGCCACTGACGCCGCTCATCGGGTATGCCCAGCTGTTGGCCGGTCGCGACATCCCGCCCGACCGGGCCAAGCAGGTCTACGGCTCGATCCTGTCGTCGGCCAAGCGCCTCGAACGCATCGTCGAGATGCTCGAGTTCTTCGCCTCTCTCGACGCCGGTCGCCAAGTCCTCCACGCAGAAGCCGTCGACCTTCGCGAGGTGCTCGGGCCCGTCACCGAAAAGTGGTCGAAGACCGTCGACGACAAGCATGTGCTGACTCGACGCATCGCCAGGGGCACTCCCAACGTGATGGCGGACGCCCGCTGGCTGGGTCGATCGATCGACGAACTCATCGACAACGCCGTCAAGTTCTCTCCTGGTGGAGGACGCATCGTCGTCACGGCTGGGCCGGTCGACGGTTCGCCATCGATGGTCGAGATCGCCGTTCGTGACCAGGGCGTCGGCATGACGCCGGAAGAGGTCGAGACGGCGTTCGCCGAGTGGGCCCAAGGTGACGAGTCCGACACCCGCCACTTCGGCGGCCTCGGACTGGGACTTGCGCTCGTCCAGCGGGTGGCCGAACACCTCGGTGGCCGGGTGTCATGCACCACGACATCGGGAAAGGGGGCGACGTTCTCCATCGAGATCCCGGCCGTGGGTTCGGCGGGCAAAGACGAAGCCCTCCAGCGTCCGCGACGGGCCCGCAAGCTCGGGAACGGTCCGCCGGGGTCGCTGTGATCACCCGCTGACGGAGGGTCGGCCACCTAACCTTGTCGCCGATGACCGACCTGGGTGCCACCGAGGGCGAAGGCGCCCCGCTCGATCCCCAGGAGGTCTCCGACCGCACCTTCCCCACGGCGTTCCGGGGTTTCGACCCCGTACAGGTGCGATCGTTCCTCGGGGTCGTGGCCGACGAACTCCGGCGGCTGTACGAGCGTGAAGCGGTCCTTCGCGCCACGATCGACGGCGTCGCCGGCGACGACGTCTCGCTCGAGGCGCCGGCATCGGCCGAGACGGAGGTGTCGGCCGAAGCGACGGATGAGGTCGTCGCCGATGTCGAGCGGGAAGCTAGCGCCATCGTCGGTGCGGCGAAGGACGACGCCGACCGCCTGGTGCGCGAAGCCAGGGAACGCGTAGCCACGCTGGGCTCGGCGGCGACGGCGGAAACCACGCGTGTGCTCGAAGAAGCGCGGGCCGAGGCCGTGAAGATCCGGGCGACGGCGAGCGACGATCTGAAGGGCAAGGCCGAGGAGGTCGAGGCCACCGCTGTCCGCAAGATCGCCGAGGCCGAACTCGAGGCCGCTGCCATCCGGGTACGGGCCCGAGAGGAGGCCGACGCCACGATCGCTGCAGCCCTCGAGCGGGGCCGGGAGATGGTGTCGGAGGCGCAAGCGGCGCGCGAGCGGATGCTGGCCGACCTGGCCAAGCGCAAGCGGGCGGCGCAGTCTCAACTCGAGCAGTTGCGGGTGGGAAGAGACCGACTGCTCGACACCCTGCGCGTGGCCCGCCGTTCGATCGACGAGATGACAACCCGATTCGACGCCGGCGAGAACGGAGCGCCTTCCACGCTGCATCCCCCGTCGTCTGGCACCCCGTCGGGGTCGGTCAGCACGACGCCCGGTGTGGCGAGCACCGAGGCTCGGCCGCGTCCGGTGGCGACGGCGTCGTCGCCCGAAGCGGCGGCACCGGCCGAGGCCTCCAAGGCGCGGCCCGTGCGTACGCGTGCGGTCGCCATCGGGGAGGCGCCGGCGGTCGCTCCTCGCCCCCAGATCACCGCCCCCAAGGCGGTCGAGGCCACGTCGTCTGATCCCGCGCCTGCGGATCTGTCGACGCCCGAGGTCGTCACACTGCCGGCGACGCCGTCGGGGCCCGAACCTTCAGGGCAACCTCCACGAGAGGAGCGTCGCTCTTCGGCACTTCGGATCCTTCGACGCAGCAAAGCTCCGGAAGCTCCGACACCTCGACCGTCACCGGTGGGTCGCGACTCCCACAGCGAGGGCGTTCGGATCATCGGCCGGACGGTCGAGGCCGCACCGCCGCTGGAGCCCGAACCGCCGCCCGAACCGCCGCCCCCGCAGCCCGAACCCGTCGAAGTCGACCCCGAGGTCGATCTCGACGCCGAGTTCGAGGACGACGTCATTCTGGCCGTGGTCGAGGAAACCCAACCTGTGGACGACCCCGAGCCCCTCGTCACGCCAGACGAGATCGACCCGGCGCCGTTGGCCCAAGAGGAGATTCGCCCCCGCATCGAGGATCTCTTCGCCCGCATCCGTGCCGACCGCGAGGCGACGACGGCATCGGCCCGCCAGGTCCTGGGAATGGACGCCGAGCCCGAGGGCGACGCGTCCGCCCCGGAGGCCTTGGTGATCACCACCGATGTCGACGAGGAGATCCTCCAGGCGCGTGATGCGGTCATCGAGCCCTTGGTCACCCAGCTCACGAAGCGACTCAAGCGGGCACTGCAGGACGAGCAGAACTCCAGTCTCGATCGGTTGCGGACGAGTAGGGGGCCGGCCAAGGTCGAGCACGTCCTCTCCCGACCGGACGATCAGGCGACGCCGTACCGCCACCTGGCCGGTTCATTCCTCGAAGAGGCCGCCAGGGCCGGGGTGTCGGTGTCGCCCTTTGGTGCGGTCGCCGTGCCCGTCGACGATCTGGCGGTCCAACTGGCCGAAGATCTCGCCGGCGACCTCCGGTCACGGATCGATGTCGTGCTCGAGACAGCGGCGTCCGACGACCTCGACCTGTCCACCTTGAGCGAGCGGATCAGTTCCGTCTATCGCGAGTGGAAGGTGCAGAAGGTCGAGCGCTTGGCGATGCACTACCTGATCTCGGCCCACGAGCGCGGCGGTTTCCTCGCCTTTCCGGAGGAGACCCCCCTGCGCTGGGTCGTGGACGACGACGGCTCGTGTCCCGATTGTGATGACAATGTCCTCGCAGGTCCGACGCCTCGGGGTCGTCCCTTCCCGACGGGTCAACTCCACCCCCCGGCGCATCTCGGTTGCCGGTGCTTGTTGACGACGACCCCGACCTAGTCTCGCGAGCGATATGCGCCGCCCTCCCCCCGATGTCCGGCCGCCACGCCAACCGCCTATGCCGAAGCGGTCGCAGCGGCGGGTCGGTCTCGCCGCCATCGTCGCCGTTCTTTTCTTTCTTCTGACGTCACTGCGGGGCATCGCCGGTTTCTTCACGGACTACCTCTGGTTCGAAGAGGTCGAACTCACCTCGGTCTGGAAAGGCGTCCTCGGAGCCAAGCTCGGGCTGACCGTGATCTTCGTGGTCACGTTCTTCCTGTTGTTGTGGGTGAACTTGGTCATCGCCGATCGCCTGGCGCCCAAGTTCCGGCCGACAGGTCCCGAGGACGAGATCGTCGCCCGCTATCAGGAGGTCGTCGGCCCATTCGCCGGCAAGGTCCGACTCGGCGTGGCCGCCCTCTTCGCGCTGCTGGCCGGATCGGGCATGAGCGGGCAATGGCGCAACTGGATCCTCTATCAGAACGCCGTGCCATTCGGAACGAAGGATCCACAGTTCAAGCGGGACATTTCGTTCTTCGTGTTCAAGCTTCCCTTCATGGCCGACGTCGTCAACTGGGCGTTCGTGGTCCTGCTGCTGGCACTGGTCATGACGGCGGTCGCCCACTACCTCAACGGTGGTATCCGGCTTCAGGCTCCCATCTCCCGCACCACCCCGCAGGTGAAGGCCCACCTTTCCGTTCTGCTAGGTCTGCTCGCCCTGGTCAAGGCGGCCGACTACTACCTGTCGCGCTTCGAGCTCGTGTTCTCCCAGCGCGGTCCGGTCGACGGCGCCACGTTCACCGACATCAACGCGTCGCTTCCCGCCATCGAGTTGCTGATCCTCATCTCGATCGCCGCATCGGTGCTCTTTCTCGTCAACATTCGTCTGCGGGGGTGGGTCCTCCCGGCCATCGCCGTCGCCACGTGGGGCATCGTCTCGATCGCCGCCGCCTCGCTCTATCCGGCGTTCGTCCAGAAGTTCCAGGTCGAGCCGAATGAGTTGAGCAAGGAGTCGTCCTTCATCGCCCGCAACATCGAGGCCACCCGAGCGGCCCTCGACCTGACGGACGTCGTTGAGAAGGACTTCTCGGCCACCACCGACCTGACGGCTGCGCAACTGAAGGACAACTCCGAGACCATCCGCAACATCCGGCTGTGGGATCCGCCGTTCCTCGAGCGGACCTACCGCCGTTTGCAGGAGGTGCGGTCGTATTTCCGGTTCAACGATGTCGACATCGATCGCTACATCGTCGATGGTCGCAACACCCAGGTCGTGCTCTCGGCGCGCGAGCTGAATCCGTCTGGTCTCCCGTCGGAGCGCCAGTCGTGGGTCAGCCGGCACCTCCAGTACACCCACGGTTATGGCGCCGTCCTGAGTCCGGCCAATGCCGTCACCTCCGATGGTCAGCCAGACTTTTTGGTGAAGGATGTGCCGCCGCAGGGCAACCCGGAGATCACCCGGCCCGAGATCTACTTCGGTGAGGACCTTGGTTCGTATGCCGTCGTCAACACCGGGCAGGAGGAGATCGACTTCACCAAGGCCGACGGCACTGACCAGACGAGCCAGTACGCCGGCAAGGGAGGCGTGCTGATCGACAACCGCCTGAAGCGCACAGCCCTGTCGTTGCGTTTCGGTGAAGTCAACCTCTTGACCTCGGCCGCCATCACGACGGAATCGAAGGCGCTCTACTACCGCGACATCCGGGAACGGGCCAGCATGGCTGCGCCGTTCCTACGGTTCGACGCCGATCCGTATCCGGTCGTGATGGATGGTCGCATCACCTGGGTTCTCGACGGCTACACCTTCACCAACCGCTATCCCTACGCTCAGCGCACCGACACCAATCGCCTGCCCGAGGCGTCTGGACTGCGGGGCGAGCCCTTCAACTACGTCCGCAACGCCGTGAAGGTCATCATCGATGCGTACGACGGGACGCTGAAGTTCTACGTCATCGACGAGGAAGATCCTCTGATCAAGTCGTACCAGCTGGCGTTCCCCGAGTTGTTCGAAACCGAGGAAGCGCCGGCGGCGTTGCAGGCCCACTACCGCTATCCGGAGGATCTGTTCCGGGTGCAGACCAACGCCTACGGCCGCTACCACATGGACAACCCGTCCGACTTCTACCGCAGCGCCGACCAGTGGGACATCGCCCAGGACCCGGGCGCGGGGTCACCTTCGGGGGCAGCCGCGACGACCACGGCAACCGACCCGGTGACCGGTCGGATTTCGAGCACGCGCGAGACCCGGATGGATCCCTACTACTTGCTGTTGCGTCTGCCCGACGAGGAGCAGGAGGATTTCCTCATCCTGCAACCATTCGTCCCGACTTCTCGAGACGACTCTCGAAAAGAACTGACCGCCTTCATGGTGGCCAAGAGCGATCCGGAGAACTACGGGCAGATCGAAGTCTTCGTCATGCCCCGAAATCGATTGCCAGATGGCCCGGCGATCATCGACGCCCGCATCAACCAGGAACCGTCGATCTCCCAGGAGATCACGCTGCTCGAC
>JBKJLU010000438.1:0-3741 GCA_046596815.1 Acidimicrobiales bacterium
ACCAATGGTTCGCAGTTCTTCGTCGTGACCGGCGAGCAGGGCGCCGCCCTCCCGCCGAGCTACTCGCTGTTCGGCAAAGTGACCGCCGGGCTCGACGTGGTGAAGAAGATCGAGGCCGACGGCAGCCCCAGCGGCACACCGACCGTCGTCCACAAGATCGTCAAGGTGACGATCAACGAGAAGGGATAGCCCCACCCAATGGCAGCCAAGCAGTGGAACTCTCCGCCCGACATGGTCATCGACCCGTCGAAGCGCTACACCGCCGCGATGTCGACGTCGATCGGTGACCTGGTGATCGCCCTCGACGCCATCGCTGCACCCAAGACGGTCAACAACTTCGTCTTCCTCGCTCGCGAGGGCTACTACGACGGCGTGATCTTCCACCGGATCATCAAGGGTTTCATGTGCCAGGGCGGTGACCCGACCGGATCCGGCCGTGGTGGCCCCGGCTACAAGTTCGCCGACGAACTCCCCAAGCCCCGTCAGTACGAGATCGGGTCGTTGGCCATGGCCAACGCCGGCCCCAACACCAACGGCTCGCAGTTCTTCATCATCTCCGGCCCCTCGGGCGTCGGCCTGCCCCCGCAGTACTCCCTCTTCGGCAAGGTCGTGAAGGGCCTCGAGGTCGTCGCCGAGATGGAGCAGGTCAAGACCGGCGCCGCCGACAAGCCCGTCCAGGACCTCACCATCAACAGCATCGAGATCACCGAAGCCGACTAGCCCCCGATCCACCTGCCTCGTTCTGTGCGGATCAACCGCGCCCCTGCCGGTGAGGATCCGCACGGAACGGGGTGGGGCGGGTCGTTGTCACACCCCTGCGGGAGTCTCGGGCGATGGACCGATACTTCGATCGCCGAATCGCAGCCGTGGCTGCTCGCCAGGACAACGTGGTCAATCGGTTCGACGTGGAACGGTGCGGGGGAGGTGACCATGCCATCGCCCATCGTCTCGCCGTCGGTCGGTGGCGCCAGCTGCACCCAGGCGTCTATCTGATAGCCGCAGCGCAGACGACTTGGCACCAGTTGGTGCGGGCCGCAGTCCTGGCGGCCGGTGAAGGTGCGATGGCATCTCACCGATGTGCGCTGGTGCTCTGGCGACTCGATGGCATCGCGTCGGCGCCCGTCGAGCTAGTGGTTCCATTCACCGCCGGTCCCGACCCGACCGGCGTCATCGTTCATCGCAGCCGGCGGATCGAGCCGGCGTCGATGATCGGCGGCATCCCCGTGACGTCCGTCGAGCGAACGTTGCTGGAGGCGGGAAGCGTCGTCTCTGCGATCGTTGTCGAGAAAGGCTTCTCGTCGGCGTGGAGAAGGAACCTGACCTCGCCGGCGAAGTGCGACCAATACCTCGAGCACCATGGTGGGAAGGGCCGTCGGGGCACGACCCTGCTGCGAGAGGTGGTCGGCCTCTACGCCGGCACCGGTCGCGCTCCGGGGAGTGACGGCGAGGTCGCCTTCCTCCGCGCGCTGCGCCGGGCGGGGATCGAGGAACCGGTCCGCCAGTTCGTCGTCGACCTCGGATGCGGCGCGAAGGCGACCGTCGACTTCGCCTGGCCCGAGCGACGAAAGCTCGTCGAGTTCTTGGGCCTCGAGACGCATGCCGACAGCCGGGCCCACGCTGCCGACACCCTCCGCGAGGACGACATCGTCTCTGCGACGGGCTGGGAACTCCGACGATTCGCTCCCGAGACCCTGCGACGTCAGCCAGAGGAGGTCGCTCGGCGAGTCCTCCGGTTTCTGTGCGGATCCGCCGCGCGTCTGGCGGGGTAGATCCGCACAGAACGATGAGGGAGGGGTCAGGGGAGTTGGTCGAGGGGGAGTTCTCGGCCGTCGAGCCAGGCGGCGACGTTGCCGGCGCCGGCGGCCCGCCACGTGCCGCCGTCGGGCGGACGGATGAGGGCCGTCTGTTCGTCGATGCCGACGACGGCACAACTGGCGGGGGCGAGTTCGAACGTGCGGCGGGCCTTCTCGTGCGACCAGGTGTTGGCGTGAGGGATCACGGTGAGGCCGTTGACCAGGCCGAGGCCGAGGGTGAAGGCGCCGCCGCGGGGATCGATCATCGGGTCGCAGAGCACCATGGCGCCGGCGGACGAAGCCGCGAGCACGGCGCCGCCGTCCCAGGCTTCGACGATGGCCGACCACACGGGCGTGTCCTTCAACACCGAGCGCAGGTGCAGCGGCGAGCCGCCACCGAGGTAGATGAAACGGGCCGAGCGGATGGTCTCGACGTGCGCAGGGTCCTCGGCGTCGGGTCGGGCCAACACCATGAGCCCGCGCACCGTCCCCCCGAAGGAGGCGAACCAGGTGGACGCCGTGTCGACGGCCCGTTGCGGATGCTCATAGGCCGCGGCCGTCGGGAGCACGAGCACCTCCGAGCCTCCCGACATCTCGAGCAGTTCTCGGTCGAAGACGCAGCCGTCGCGCCACTCCATCCCACCCACCAGGGCCAGGGCACCACTCATGATGCCGACCCCGATCCGAAGCGGTCGGACTTGATGGCGGTGCCTTGCACGAGCACTCCTGATCGGTGGCAGTCGGTGATGGCGAACCCTGCGTCGCGGATGGCGTCGAGGGTGGGACGGTCGAGGTGGCAGCCGGCGCCAAGCGTGCGGCTCCACAAGGGACTCGCCATACCCTGCAGCCGGCCCCGGAGTCCGGGGGCGGCGACGTGCTCGAGGAAGAGCAGTCGACCGTCGGGCTTCAGCAGACGGCGGATCTCGGCCAGCGCCGTCGCCTGGGACGGAACCGTGCACAGCACGAGGCTCGACACCACCGTGTCGGCGAACTCGTCGGGAAGTCGGGAATCGTCGATCCCCGACTCGTGGACCTCGACGGGCACGGCGGCCGACGTCACCCGCTCGAGCATCCGCCGCCGCATGGCTTCATCGGGTTCGAGCACGACGACCCGATCGACGTCGCGGTAGTAGGGGAGGTTGCGCCCGGTGCCTCCTCCGACCTCGATCACCTGACCTCGGGCGTCGGCTACCAACCGGCGGCGCTTCTCGGCCATGCCGACGCGATCGACCACGCCCATGAGGGGGTCGTAGAGAAACGCGTGGACGGGGTGGCTGGCGCTCATTGGAGCCGAAAGGCTACCCGTCGATAGCTTGACTCCTATGGCTATCAAGCGCATCGGCATCGTCGGATCAGGGATCATGGGCTCGGGCATCGCCGAGGTGGCGGCCAAGGCCGGGCTCGACGTGGTGCTGCGTTCGCGCAAGCAGGAGACGGCCGACGCCATGATCGCCGGGCTCGAGAAGTCGCTGGCCAAGCAGGTCGAGCGGGGCAAGCTCTCCGAGGAGGATCGCGACGCCACCGTCGCCCGGGTGAGCGCCACCAGCGACCTCAACGACCTGAAGGACTGCGACCTCGTGCTCGAGTCGATCGTCGAGGACCTCGGCCCCAAGAAGGAGCTCTTCAACGAGCTCGACCGCATCTGCAAGGACTCGGCCATCCTCGCCACCAACACCTCGACGCTGCCGGTGATCGAGATGGCCATGGAGACGGGCCGTCCCGACAAGGTGTGCGGCGTCCACTTCTTCAACCCGGCGCCGATGATGGCCCTCGTCGAGATCGTCAAGCCCCTCACCGCGAGCGACGAGACCATCGCCGCCGTCCACGCCTTCGTCGGCGCGTGCGGGAAGTCGGCCGTCGAGGTCATCGACCAAGCCGGCTTCATCGTCAACAACCTCCTCTTCCCCTACCTCAACAACGCCGTGCGCATGTTCGAGAACGGCGTCGC
>JBKJLU010000122.1:0-7051 GCA_046596815.1 Acidimicrobiales bacterium
CCTTCTGCGATCTCGACCTGTCGACGCCCCTCGAGGAACTCGACCGGGTGATCGAGGTCGCCCGTCGCGCCGAGGTGTTGGCCATCGGCTCACGCGACCTGTCGGGGTCGACGTTGCTGCAGCGCGAGAGCCGGGTTCGCGAGACGCTCGGGCGGTCATACAACCGGCTCCTCCAAGCCACCGTCACCCCCGGCATCGTCGATACGCAGTGCGGGGCGAAAGCCGCGTCGACCAAGGTCTGGGCGGCGATCCTACCCTTCTGTCGTCAGCGGGGCTTCGCGTGGGATGCCGAGGTCGTCGCCGTGGCCTTGTCCCTCGGTGTCGGCGTGCAGGAGGTGCCGATCGCCTGGCGCCATGACGAACGAACGAAGGTCCGGGTCGGTCGCGACGGCGCCGCCATGGTGCTCGAGACGGGCCGCATCTGGGCCAGCGCTCGTCGGGCCACAGAAGCCAGCGCGGCGACATCGAGACCGCCGGCTCGTGAACCACATGACCACAAGGCCCATGACTTCGAAGACGACCTGCTGCGCGCCGGCCGGCGGCAATGGTGGTTCCGAGGAAAGGCCGCGTACGTATCGACGGCGTTGCGGCGGACAGGCGGCGCCGCCGAAGGCCTGCTGCTCGACGCCGGCGCCGGAGCCGGCGGGGTCACGGCCCTGGTCGGATGGGACCTCGAACGTCTGGTTCTCGTCGAACCGAGCCTGCGCCTGGCCAACCATGCGCGCACCGGGCAAGGACTGGCTGCCGTCCAGGGTTCGGTACCGCCGCTGCCGATCGCCGACGGGTCGGCTGCCGTCGTCCTCCTCCTCGATGTGCTCGAGCACCTGGACGACCCGTCCGCGGCGCTGACCGACCTCGGCCGGGTGCTGGCGACCGGAGGGCGACTGGTGATCACCGTCCCCGCCCTGCCGCGCTTGTGGAGTGGCGCCGACGAGGCCCTCGGGCACCGCCTACGTTTTCGCCGGGTCGACCTCGAGCGCCTGCTCGAAGCCGCAGGATTCGATGTGGCCCTCGCCACCCACGTGTTCAGCTGGCTGGTCGTGCCGGTTTGGATCGAACGCAAACTGTTCGGGCATGGCCGTGCCGCGCTCGGGCTCGGACACACGAGCGCCGTGGTCGACCGCTTCGCGCTGGCGCTCACCGCCCTCGAACGACTCGCCATCGGGCGAGTCCACGTGCCCGTCGGCACCTCACTGTTGGTCGTGGCCCGCCTCAGGCGGTCTGACTCTCCTCGTGGTACTCCTCTTCGACGTTGACGCTCCAGATGTCATGGCTCGCACCGAAGATGTTCTCCACCGTGAGCATGGCCGTCAGCATCGAGTGGTCCTGGTTGTTGTACTTGTGCATGCCGTTGCGTCCGACCGGATGGACGTTGGGGGCATTGGCGGCGAGCCAGTTCCGGAGCACATCGACGTTGTCCTTGTAGTGCTCGTCGTAGACGGGATAAGCCTTGGGCATCCGCACGACGTAGCCGGCCTCGACCTTGCCGGCGTCGACGAGGCCGAGCTTCGTGAGCTCGCGCTTCCCCAACTCGACCAGTTCATCGTCCGTTGTCGTCCACGTCTCATCGCCCTCGAACACGAAGTACTCCATGCCGAGACACGTCCGCCCCTCTTTGATGAGGTACGGCGACCACGAGCCGAAATTCTGGATGCGCCCGACCTTCACGCCGGGGTCATGGATGTAGATCCAATTGTCGGGAAACGAGTACTTCTCGGGCACCACGAGGGCGATGGTGAGGAAGTCCCGGAACGTCAGGCTCTTGGCTGCGAGGGCGACCTCCGCCGGGACCGGCGGGTCCATCGCCATCACCAGCTGCGTGAGCGGCATCGACGAGATCACGTGGTCGCAGGTATATGCCGTCGTCGCCCCTCCGGACGTTGTCGTCACCTCGACGGCCCGCCCGCCCTGGTGACGGATGCTGGTGACCCGAGACTGCATGACGACCTTGGTGCCCGCCGCCTCGACCAGCTCGCGACAGCGCTCCCACATCATCCCCGGCCCGAACTTCGGGTACTGGAACTCGTCGATCAGACTCGTGATCTGATCCTTCTTCTGCTTGGGCTTCGGCTTGATCGCCGACGTGAGGGCATTGAGGATCGTCAGGTTCTTGATCCGCTGCGCCGCGAAGTCGGCCGAGATCTCGGCGGCCGGCCGTCCCCAGAGCTTCTCGTTGTAGCTCTTGAAGAAGTGCTGGTACAGGCGCTTCCCGAACCGAGCGCTGATCCAGCCCTCGAGGAAGCGCTGGTCTTTCGGCGGCCGCACCCGGGCCCACGCGTAGGAGACCATGCAGAACAACGCCTCGATCGGTCCCAGGTTGAAGAAGGCGTTCAGCGGCTTCAACGGATAGTCGTAGTACTTGCCCTTGTAGAACATGCGACTCATCCGGGGACGAAGGAGGAAGTCGTCGTCCGAGAGGATCTCGTGCCACAGGTCCTCGACGGCCTTGACCTTGGTGAAGAACCGGTGGCCGCCGATGTCGAAACGCCAACCGTCGCGTTCGGCCGTACGGCTGATGCCCCCGACGACGGAGTCGCTCTCGAGCACGGTCGAGGTCGTCCCCCGCTTCGAGAGCTGATAAGCCGCCGTCAAACCCGCAGGTCCAGCTCCGATGATGACAATTTCAGGCGCGACTTCCACGCCCGCAGTCTGTCAGGACTCCTACGGAACGTAGGCACCCAGGAACGCGAGAGTGGCGTACGTCGTGAGGCCAACCGCCACCAGAACGAGCCCGGTCCGTTCGAGCCAGGGTGTCCGGAGGAGCCCGGCGAGGGCGAGGACCAAGGGAAACGCGCTCAGGCCATAGCGCTCGAGGGAGTCGAGATTGGCCGCGCTGGTCGCAACGATCATGACCGCCGCCGCAAAGGCCCCGTACGATGCCGGCCACCGCCGGAAGCTGACCCCGAGCAGGACCAGGAATCCGATGGCCCACGGGAAGTGCAGGCCCGAGCCGAGGTCGGCACCGTCCGCGAGTTGACGAGCGGCGTCGATCAGCCGGGTCACGGGAAACTCGAATCCACCGCGACGATCGAACTCCTGTTGCAATCGCAGGGGACGCAGCGGGTCGCCGTAGGCCAACCACGACCACCCGAGGTAGGCGAGCCCACCGACACCTGGCGCGACCGCAGCGGCGAGCCGGGTCAGCCGCTCGCCGGTTCTGGCCCTCGAGAAGTGACGGGCCGCTTCGATGGCGGCAGGAAGGAACAACAACACCCCGAGGGGACGGCTCAATCCGGCCAGAAGCCCCATGGCGATGGCCCAACCCCAGCGCTGCTTGCGAAGAGCCAGGAACGTGGCCAAGCCGAAGAAGATCAGCAGCGACTCCGCGTACCCCATGACGAGCACGAAGGCCGGTGGGAAGAACGCCAGGAACCAGGCGGCTCTCGACGCGATCGCCCGGTCGCCCGTCTCGAAGCGGGCCAGCCGCTCGATGAGGATGCCGGCACCGAGGGCGGCGAGGTTGACGATCACCAACAGGGCCAGCCGGGCCCCCAGCACCGGGGCGAACGGCTTGGCCAGCAGGGGTAACAACGGGAAGAAGCGCAGCGACTCCCACGGCAGGTTGTCGTAGCCCGACTCGATGATGCGCAAGTACCACGAGGCGTCCCACCCCACGAGTCCCGACGGCGGCCGTCCCGCGGGGTCTCTGGCCCCGAGGTTGCTCACCAGGAATCGGGCCAGCGCGAGGGCCCCGAGCACCGCCACCCGGGCGGCGACGAACGACACCACCCCCGGACTGGTTGCGAGAGCGGCGATCCGGGAGACGGGTCCGTCACTGCGCCGGCTCGAGGGCCGAGGGCTGGGATGACCGCCGGCGTCGGGTCGCGATCGAACGGTGACGGTCACGGCTTTGCCGGGTGCAGCCACAGGACATGGCGCTCGAAGGCCGTCTCGTCAGGCTCGAGGAGTTGGCGGTTGCCTGGTCGGGCATTGCCGAACGCGTCGTTGATCCGTTGGCAGTGCTTGCCCAGCGTCCGGTACCCCGGCATCCAGACGTACCAGATGGCGCGGCCGGCGCTGCGATCGAGCACGTCGGCGGCGAACGCCAGGGGGTCGGCGGCCCGCATCCGGTCGCCGTAGTCGACCCAATCGACGATGCGGGGGTCGGCTCCGTCCGGGAACGTCGACTCCTCATAGCCCTCGGCGAGGACGCGGGTGACGTCAGGACCCAGCTGGTCGGGGCAGTAAACGACGAGATCCCCTGCACGCCCCCCGTTGGAGGCGATGAGCGCAGCCACGGTGTCGGCCGACGTCCGTCGCAGCACGACGTTCCGGACGCCTCCGACCAGCCCAGCAAGAGTGGCAACGACGAGCACCGCCGCCACGATCCGCCGATCGGCCAGTGACCGCAACCCATAGGCGGCGGTCAGGACGATCAGGGGAAAGACGACGGAGGTGTAGCGGGTGGCGAACGCGCTGGCCGTGAGGACGCCTGCCCCCACGGCGACGACGAGCGTCACCGCCCCGACGAGGGCTTCGGCCCGAACACCGGGGCGCGTCCGGAGGTCGAGTTCGATGCGATGCCCGTCGACGGCCCGCCCGAGCAAGGCCAGCAGGGCAAGGGCGGCGAGCAATCCGGCCAGCGCCTGTCCTTCGGGGTACGGCCCGCCGCCCAGGTCGACCAACGTGGTGAAGGCGACCTCGATGGGTCCGGGGGCGATGCCCCACGGAGTCCCGGTGTGGGCCGCCTGGTAGAGGAAGTGCGGTACCCACGGCCCGAACAACACGACGCTGCCGACGCCGATCGCGCCGATGACGCGGACCGCCTCGGCCCGGCGAGCAGGCCGTCGCCACGCCAGCAGCATCAGCGCGACCCCGGTCGTGGCGACCAGGTAGAAGCTCCAGTAGTGGGTGAGCAGCAGTCCGCCGGAGGCCGCGCCGAGGGCCGCAAGCCGCAGAGGCGTCGGGCGCTCGAGGGCACGCACCAGGGCCAGGTACCCCGCGGTCACCAACAGCGCGACGAGGGAGTACATCCGGGTCTCGGTGGCGTAGCGAATGGCGAAGGGCGAGGTCGCCAGCAGCACCAGGGCGGCCACGGCCACCACCGGTCCACCGAGGCGCCGACCGGCGCGGAACGCAAGGGGCAGGGTGGCTGCGCTGAACACGGCCGAGAGGAGACGCACGGCCTGGTTGCCGTCGCCGAACACGGTCATCCATCCGTGCAGGAGCAGGTAGTACAGCGGCGGCGCCCCGTCGCGTCGCAGAGCTTCGGTGAGTTGCGAGAGCGGCACCTCGGCGATGTGCACCGTCAGCGCCTCGTCGAGCCAGAGCTCGGAGCGGGTGTAGAGGCGAAGGATCAGGCCCGCCAGCACGGCGAGGGCAATCGCGAATGCGGCTCCACGGGAGACCTCGGAAGAAGTCGTTGGCGGCCCGTCCTCGGCGGCGTGGTCGAAGCGGCGCGACTCGCGAGCGACGGCGGGGGCGACGGCCATGCGGCTTCGCACGCTACCCGCCGGAACCGCCACTACCATCCGTGACAGCGCAGGGGAGCTCGGAATCACGGGCTGAGAGGTGGGTGAGCCCACGACCCGGAGCACCGGCCTGGTAATGCAGGCGAAGGGAGACGCCATGCACGACACGTTGACGATCGCCGGTCGGGACTTCGGGTCCCGGTTGTTCCTCGGCACGGGCAAGTTTCCTTCGACGGCATCACTCCGCGATGCCATCGTCGCCAGCGGCACCGAGATGGTGACCGTCGCCCTTCGGCGCGTCGACCTGACGGCCGAGGAGGACATCCTCGATGCCATCGACACCGATTCCGTGCTGCTCTTGACCAACACCAGCGGTGCCGTCGATGCCGACGAGGCGATCCGTCTCGCCCGCTTGGCCCGGTCGGCCGGCCTTCCCGATTGGATCAAGCTCGAGGTCACCCCCGATCCCCGCTATCTGTTGCCCGACCCCATCGAGACGCTGAAGGCGGCGGAGGTCCTCGTCGCCGAGGGCTTCATCGTGTTGCCCTATGTCAACGCCGACCCCGTGCTGTGCAAGCACCTCGAGGAGGTCGGCACGGCGACGGTCATGCCGCTCGGATCGTGGATCGGGTCGAACCAGGGCCTCCGCACCAAGGCCGCGCTCGAGATCATCGTCGAACAGTCGCTCGTTCCTGTCGTCGTCGACGCCGGCATCGGCGCGCCGAGCCAGGCCGCCGAGGCGATGGAACTCGGCGCCGACGCGGTGCTGGTGAACACGGCCATAGGCACCGCCGGTGATCCCGCATCCATGGCCAACGCGTTCCGACTCGCGGTCGACGCCGGACGCGAGGGCTTCCGCGCCGGACTGGCCGGTGTCCGCCGCAACGCCGCCGCCTCGTCACCACTCACTGGCTTCCTGACGTGACCCCCGTCCCCGTCGTCCTCGAGTCGCGTCCGACGGGGGTTCCCGCCAACACCGCGGCGGCCGACCTCGAGGCAACCGACCTCGAGGCGTTGCGACGGATCGTGGCCTCGGCCACCGACGCCGACGTCGAACGCAGCCTCGCCCGGACGGGACGACGGAGTCTCGAGGACTTCGCCGTCCTCTTGTCGGCGGCCGCGTCGGCCCGTATCGAGGACCTCGCCCAGGTGGCCCACGAGACCACCGTGCGGCGCTTCGGGCGCACCATCCATCTCTTCGCACCGCTCTACCTGTCGAACGAATGCGTCTCGTCGTGCACCTACTGCGGGTTCGCGGCCGAGAACGAGATCGCGCGTCGCACCCTCGATCCGTCCGAGGTGTTGGCCGAGGCCATGGAACTGCGAGCGCGTGGCTTCCGCCACCTGCTCTTGGTCGCCGGAGAGCATGCGCGCATCGTGAGCAAGGACTACCTCGTCGAGTGCGTCGAGGTGCTGGCCCCCCACATTCCGTCGCTGTCGGTCGAGGTACAGGTGTGGGACACCGACACCTACCGGCGCATCGTCGCTGCGGGGGCCGACGGGCTCGTCGTCTATCAGGAGACCTACGACCGGTCGACATACGGCGCCGTGCACCTGAAGGGCAAGAAGCGCAACTACGACTGGCGGCTGACGGCGCCCGATCGAGGCGCCGAGGCGGGCATGCGCAAGCTCGGCATCGG
>JBKJLU010000043.1:0-5638 GCA_046596815.1 Acidimicrobiales bacterium
GTCGATGCCGCAGAGATCGGCACAGAAGGCGAAGCCCTCGGCCAGCAACGCTTCCATGACCGCCTGGTACTGCTCCCGGCTCGGGAAGGCGACGGTTTGGCCCCGCACGTCGGTGAGAACGAGCGCACCGTGTAGCAGTTCGGGTTCGGCTACGGGCGTCGCCTCTTCGGGCGCGGCGGTCTCGGGCGCGGTGTCGGTGTCGGCCATGTCAGCGGTTCGACGTCGTGATGCGGACGGGGGTTCCGGCGGCGGCCGGTGTCAGCAGCCCTGAGGGCTGCGGCTCGACGTGGAGCTGGGCGCCGGCACCGGTGGCCGATCGCCGTTGCAGAATCTCGCCGGTGCGCACCTTGTCGTGGAGGGTGAGGATGGCGTGGAGCAGCGTCTCCGGGTTCGGCGGGCAACCCGGGGCGTAGACGTCGACCGGCACGATCTGATCGACGCCCTGCACGATGGCGTAGTTCTGGAACATGCCACCGCTCGATGCGCACACGCCCATCGACAGCACCCACTTCGGTTCCATCATCTGGTCGTAGACCTGACGCAGGACAGGCGCCATCTTCTGGCTGACCCGGCCGGCCACGATCATGAGATCGGCCTGACGGGGAGACGCCCGGAAGACTTCCATGCCGAAGCGGCTGATGTCGTAATTGGCGGCACCCGTCGCCATCATCTCGATGGCGCAACAGGCCAAGCCGAAGGTGGCCGGCCACATGCTGTTGCGTCGGGCCCACCGCACGAGGTCTTCGAGTTGGCCGGTCAGAAAGTTGTGGCTGAGGTCTTCGAGACCGGCCATCAGGCGGCTGCTCCTGCGTCGGCCGTTGCCGCCACCGGTTCTGGCACCGCCGCCGGCTTCGGAGCCACGCCGGCCTTGGAAACGCGGCGAATGGTGGAGGTCGACGTGCGCACCTGGACGACGCCATCGATCTCGGCCGCCTTGACCCGGTTGTTCGCGCCCCACTCGAGGCCACCCATGGCGATCTCGTAGAGAAGTGAGATGAACACGATGGCGGCGAACACGATCATGGCGACGAGTCCGTAGGTCCCGAGGGCGCCGAAGGCCACGGCCCACGGATAGAGGAAGATGATCTCGATGTCGAAGATGATGAACAACATCGCCACGACGTAGAAGCGAACGGGAAAGCGCTCGGCCGGCTCGCGGGTCGGCACGATGCCGCACTCATACGGGGCTTCCTTGGCCGACGACGCTTTCTTGGGCGCCAGTAGTCCGGAGGCGAAGAACGACAGACCCGAGAAGAGGATCGCCAGAACCAGCATCGTGAAGATCGGCAGGTACTGGTTCATGGGGGTTGCCTCCCTCGATCAGGCCGTTGGCGTCGCGGAGCGACTGGCCATCAGTTCCTTGTCACGACGGTGCAACGCGCTGACCACGAGAACGAAGACGATCGACATCGAGACGGCCACCATCAGCGAGGGGAAGCGAAGGTTGCCGAGGTCGCGAACCATGACGACGCTGACGGTCGGCTTGGTCGGGTCGCCGGCCGGCGCCGGAGGAGCACCACCGAGCGACGGCTGTTCGATGATCGGAGCCACCTGGATGACGGCGTAGTGCGGCGCGTGGAACGGGCCCCGCTTCAGCCGCTCGATGCCCTTGGAGAAGACGTTGCTGCCCGGGTTGCCGATGCTGGTCTCACTGGCCAGCCCGCCCCCCGGGATCCAGTAGTTGTCTCCTCCCTTGGCGTACCCGCCGACGCCGACGTACTCCTCGAGGCTGTCGAACACCGGTACGACCGGAGCTTTGGCCTCCCCGCCGCCGTGTTTTTCTTCGGCGTCGCTCGGGGCGAGCACCTTGTCAGCGGAAGCCGTGGCGTCGCCGAGGATGGCGTCGCCGGGCGGCAGCTTGCGCCACCCGCGGGGAAACCCTTCGGCTTCCTCAGTGGTTCCGTTTTCGGCGATCGGACCGGTGATCACTTCTTCGACGTGCCAGGTCGGCGGGTCGCCCTTGATGCCGATGCCGTAGACGACCCAGATCCAGCCCATGACCGCCATCCAGCCGAAGAAGCCGGCGGCAGTGAGGAGGAAGCCGAGCTTGGCGCCCGTGTTGGTTGCGAGCAGCAGGTAGACGCTGCCGGGGAGGATGACGAAGGCCGTCACCACGATGAGCGCACCGCGGATCTGTGGGTCCCAGGCGAGGGCGGCCAGAAGTTGTGAAGTCAGGAGTTGTGCAGTCATCTACAGGTTTCGCTCGTAGTCGATGATCGCCCGGATCTGGTCGGCGGTGAGGACGTTGCCGAAGCCGGGCATACCGCCACCCTCGTTGCCGCCCACGCCCCGCACGCCATAGGGCTTGCCGAACTCCGAACCGTTGGTGATGAAGTCGACCATGGTGTCGACGTCGGGGAACTGACGAATGGTCTCACCTCCGGTGAGGTTGGGGCCGAACGCACCGCCGCCAGACACGGTGGGCTCGCCGTACGACCAGCCCGCAGTGTGGCAACGGGCGCAGTTGGCCTTGAACAGTGATTCTCCATCCGGGCTGAACTTGCCGTCGAGATCGGCCTGCCGCGCCGCTTCAGTGAAGGCTCGCTCGCGCGCCTTCTGCGGCGAGATCTTGATGCTGTCGAGGTAGGCGACGAGGTCAGTGATCTGCTGGTCGTTCATGGGTCCGCCACCCTTGATGCCCCAGGCCGGCATCGGGCTGTTGGCCCGCCCATAGATGAGGATCGTCTCGACCTCTTCGGGGGAGAACTTCAAGAGTGCGGTGTCGACGGCCGGGGCCTCCCACTTCACCTGGCGGTTGGCGCCGAGGTAGTCGGTCACGGTGTAGGGGGCCACCCCGCCGGCGCCGTCGATGCCGTGGCAGGTGGCGCAACCGAACTTGGCGCCGTGCTCGGGCGAGTCGGTGGGGAGGAAGAGCACGCGTCCACGCTCGACCGCCTTGGCGTCGAACTCGGCGATGGCGCCGGCCTGCCGGCTCGGCTCGTTGAGCCAGTACACCAGCGGGCCGATGGCGGCGATGACGAGGAGCACGAGCGCCCAGCCGAGGGCCCGCTCGAGCCGACGCCCTTCCATGGCCTCGTCGTCGAAGTAGGGCTTGCGGTTGGGCGCGAGCTCGATCTCTTTGCCGAGATCGATCTCGGGATCGCGCTGCCTGAACGTGACGACGAAGTACACGATCATGGCCACGACGGTGCCGGCGGCGATGAAGAACCCGGCGCGCTCGACGGCGCTGGCGAGTAGGAGTGCGGTCATGCGCAGTGCGGTCCCTCAGCTTCCTGACCGGTGGTGTTCGTCCCGGCCGGCGGGCCCAGGACGAGATTTCCGGTGTCGACGGTGACGACGCCACCGGAGACCTCGACGCCGAAGCGGTCGAGTCCGCGGGGCGCAGGGCCCGCCTTGCGCTCGCCGACCCGGTTGTACTGCGAGCCATGGCACGGGCATTCGAACCACTGCGACGACTTGCACCACGGCACGCGGCAACCGAGGTGCACGCACTTCTGGTAGAGCGCAGTGACCCCGCCCTCCATGCCTGCGAGCACGGCGCCGGCATAGGCCGCGGAGGCCTTCGGCACGGCGTCCTTCGGATAGGGCACGATGTAGAAACGGCCCTCGGGCACGTAGAACGGCTCCTTCGAGTCACCGATGTCCCGGAGGATGTCCTCGAGCTTGCCGGCCTTGATCTTGGAGCCGAAGCCGCCGCTCAGCGTGGGCCAAAGGAAGGCGATGGTCGTCGTGCCGAAGCCGGCGAGGCCGAGGGCGAAGAAGGCGGTGATGCCTCGGTTGAAGAACTGACGGCGGGTGACGCCGTAGGCCTCGGCATCGAGGGGCTGACGGATGGCGGGCGGAGCCGGCTTCGTCTCGACGAGGGTTCCGCCACCGGTGCGGGCCAGGACGGCCGACCGCTCGATCTCGCGACCGGTCACGGTTTCGGTGATCGCCTCTTCCGGTTCGCTCGCCGACTTGGTGCGATCGCGCTTGCGTGTCTCGCGTGACAGCGCGCCGACGGCCGAAACGCGGTCACGCGACCGGGTGGTGGCGAACAGGAAGATCCCGCCGAGCGCGACGAGCACGACCGCTGCGAGTCCGAGGATGGTGGTGGTATCCATACGGCGCCTACTTCCTAGAGGTCGAAGATCTCGTGGACGCCTTGCTCCCACGGGAAGATGAAGTTGAAGCCTTCACCCCGGAAGAACGAGCCGATGATGACCAGGACGGCCCAGAACATGAGGAAGATCGTCATCATGGCGATGGTGAACTTCCGGTCCTCGGGCTTGTTGGAGGGGTTCTTGTCGATGTAGCCGGCGGCTCCCAGGACGATGAGGCCCATTCCCGGGATGGTCACGCCGGCGACCATGGGATGGAACATCGTCAGCAACTCCTGGAGGCCGAGGAAGTACCACGGGGCCTTCGAGGGGTTGGGCGTCAGGTTGAAGTTGGCCATGCCGAGCAACGGGGCGTTGACGAACGTGGAGAACACGAGCAGGAAGCCCGTCATCGCCAGTGCCGCTACGAACTCGACGACGAGCAGGTGGGGCCAGACATGGACCTTGTCCGTCGGCACCGATTTGACGTCTTGGATCGAGCCCGCCTTGACGACGGTGAGGAGGCGCTGGGTGTGCCCCGCCGCCGTGCCTGCGGGACCGGCGGCCGCGGGAGGCGCCGGTCGGGTGATCGTGGCCGTGGCCGTGCCGCCGCCGCCACCGCTCTCGCCCGTGAGCAGGCGAGCGGGAATCTTCTCGCCGTCGTCTGCGGGCGCGGCGTCTCCACCGTTGCCAGCAGCCGCGTCGCCCCCGCCACCGGCCGCAGCTGCGGCCTTGTCACGGGCGGCTTGCGCCCGCTTGAGGAGGTGCTCAGGAATCTCGGTCATGTCGTTTCGACCTTTCTCCTACAGCGGGCCGGAGATTCCGCCATCTTTGCGGACCCTCCAGAAGTGGATCGCCATGAAGATGACGATGACGAACGGGAACATCAGAACGTGGAGGACGTACCAGCGCAGCAGCGTGTCGGTGCCGATCTCGACACCGCCGAGGAGCACGAATCTGACCTGCGAGCCGAACACCGGCGTGTACCCCATCATGTTCGTGCCAACGGTCACGGCCCACAGCGCCAGCTGGTCCCACGGCAGCAGGTAACCGGTGAAGGAGAGCAGCAGGGTGAGCGTCAGCAGGATGATGCCGATCACCCAGTTGAACTCACGCGGCGGCTTGTAAGCCCCGTGGTAGAAGACGCGGGCCATGTGGAGGAACACCGAGATCACCATGAGGTGGGCGCCCCATCGGTGCATGTTCCGAACCAGTAGACCGAACGTCACCGACGTCTGCAACGTCTCGATGTCGTTCCAGGCCTGGGCGGCCGTTGGTCGGTAGAAGAACATCAAGAAGATGCCGGTGACGGTGAGGATGATGAAGAGGAAGAACGAGAGGCCACCGAGGCACAGCGTGTAGCTGACCTTGACCGCATGTCGCTTCACCTTCACCGGGTGCAGGTGGTACAGCACCGAATTCATCACGACGTACGACCGGTTCCGGGGGCTGTCGGTGTAGCCCTTGCGGAAGATCGAGCCCGGCCGGAAGATCGACGACCAGAGCTGGCTGCCCTGCACGTAATCGACCATGTCACCCGGCTTCGGGGCCTTCGGGAGCCGGTCCTTCAGGCTCATGCGCTTAGCCATGCGTCTCAC
>JBKJLU010000154.1:0-10409 GCA_046596815.1 Acidimicrobiales bacterium
ATCTGGCGGCCGCTTCCGCACGAGGGCTACCAGCCCCGCTCGGCCAACTTGAGGTCGACGGTGTTGGCGTCCTCGCCTCGCATCGCGTCGCCGAGACCCCGACTCACCTTGGCCACGATCGACGCGTCCCGGAAATGGGTGGTCGCTTCGACGACCGCACGGGCCATGCGCGCCGGGTTCTCGCTCTTGAAGATGCCCGAACCCACGAACACCGTCTCGGCGCCGAGCTGCATGACCAGTGCGGCATCGGCGGGCGTGGCGATGCCGCCGGCGCAGAAGAGCGGGACGGGGAGTTTTCCCGAC
Organism: Acidimicrobiales bacterium; assembly: GCA_046596815.1. GTDB lineage: Bacteria > Actinomycetota > Acidimicrobiia > Acidimicrobiales > CADCTF01 > DATLED01. Next base: position 304 of record JBKJLU010000154.1, read on the forward strand.
TCGGCGACCTCCTGCACCAGCCCGACAGGGGCCTGGAGGTTCTTGGCCCAGCCGTAGAGCTCGGCCGAGTCGGCCTGGCCGATGCGCTTGATGTCGCCGAGGATCTGACGGAGGTGGCGCACCGCATGCACGACGTCGCCCGTGCCGGCCTCGCCCTTCGAGCGGATGAGGGCTGCACCTTCCGAGATGCGGCGCAGCGCCTCGCCGAGATTCGTTGCGCCGCAAACGAAGGGCACCGTGAAATTCCACTTGTCGATGTGGTGGAGTTCGTCGGCCGGAGTGAGCACCTCGGACTCGTCGATGTAGTCGACGCCGAGGGCTTCGAGCACCTGGGCCTCGGCGAAGTGACCGATGCGAGCCTTGGCCATGACCGGGATGGTGACGACCGCCTTGATGCCTTCGATGAGCGCGGGATCGCTCATGCGGGCCACGCCACCGTCACGGCGGATGTCGGAGGGAACCCGCTCGAGGGCCATGACCGCGACCGCGCCCGAATCCTCGGCGATCTTGGCCTGATCGGCGTCGACCACGTCCATGATCACGCCGCCCCGCAGCATCTCGGCCAGCCCCCGCTTCACGCGGTCAGTACCGGTACGGCGGGCGTCAGGACTCGTGTCGGCCATACGACGAGTCTACGAGCCGACGCCGGCGAACCCGTAGCTCGAATTACGAGACGGAGACGGGGGCGGACGTCGGGGCCAGCGCGACCATGGTCGAGCCGGCGATGAGCTTGATCGGGCTTCCGGCGGTGTCGGTGAAAACGGTCATCGCTTCGGCCGAGGCCTTCGACCAACGGGCCTTGACCTGCTTGCCACCGGCGAGCACGATCGCCTCCCCTTCGCCGACGACCACGGCTTCGTCGACGGGCTGCTTCGACGAGTCGTTGTAGCCAACCCCGCGATACGGGACCCGCTGGATGATGACGTTGGCAAAGGTCAGTCTCGTCCCGTCGGCCAGCAGATGGGGCGAGCCGTTGGTCGAGCGTTGCCAGCGCGACGTCGTTGGGTCGAACTCGAACGACCCGATGGTGCGACCCCCGTAGTTGACGCTCGCCTTCGTCGCTGCAAGTGCTCCACTCGGCGCGAACGCCTCGCCATCGAGGAGGAAGGAGAACGCCGCCGGCGGAGCCTTGGGTGAGCCACCTGCCTCCTTGCGCAGTCGCGCCGTCGTGGCGAAGGTGGCGTAGGGGCGTCGCTTGCCTTTGGGATTGATGAAGGCGCCAGGGTCCTTGCGCTCGGTGACGGTGATGAGCGGTGCCCCCTTCAGCCGGTTGAGGGTGAAGGCGACCCCGTCCGAGAACGCGAACACCCCGCCGAAGGGCGAGATCACCGGACGGTCGGTGGTGCGGAGCGAGCGGATGGGACCGACCAGCTCGGAGTCCTGACTCTGGAAGACGGAGATGAACCGGGTGACGCCGCCTTCGACCTTCTCCTCGTAGATGATGTCGGCCTTCTCGAGACCGGACTGCGGTCGGCCGTCCGGCGAGTTGTCGACCTTGACGCTGATGGCCGGGCGGGACGCCGCCTCCGGCGAGACCGGCAGGCCGCTCAAGGGCGCCGTCGCTTTGGGCGCCTCGGTGGTCGTCGTCTCCTGAGCCTTCTCGTCAGCGACGAGATCCGTCGCCTTCTCCGTCCGCGTCTCCGACCCCGAAGAACAAGCCCCGGCGACGGCCAACGACGCGATGGTCACCGCCACGAGGGCGCGACGAGGAAGAGGTCGCTGCAAAAACGAGATCAATTCAGCTAGCTCTTCCGTCGCCGGGCTTGGGCAGCTCGAGCCAGGTCTGACCGGGGGTCAACTTCACCGGCTTGCCGGCGGAGTCGGTGTAGGTCGTCGGTGCGGCCATGTCGGCCTTCGCCCACATGCCCTTCACGATCTTGCCGTCGCTGAAGACCCATAGCTCGCCCGTGCCGACGAGCTCGGCCTCGGGGACGATGGTGTTCGAGCGGTCACGTTGCCCGGTGTCCTTGTAGGGAACGAACTGGACGACGACGTTCTTGGCGCCGACCGGAGCCCCGGTGGCGTCGACGTGGTCGGTGCCGTTCTGCTTGCGACGGAACACGCCGGCACCGGCGTCCCAGCTCCACTGCACCTCGGTCAGCACCTTGTCGCGCCACTCGAGGCGGACGCCGTTGGCCGGATCACCGACGCTGGGCTCGCCCTCGGCCCGGTATTCGAACAGCGGCTTCGGCGGCGCCAGATCGGCGGGGGCGCCGGCGAAGAGATCGGCCATGCGGGCCCACAGGTTGTACGTGGCGGGGCGGCCGCTCTTGCGGAAGTAGGCGCCGGGCTTCGCGCCCTGGCCGACGTTCACGAGGGGCGCCTTGTCGACGAGTCCCTGGAAAGTGGCGTTGGCCCCGGAGTAGGCGAAGAGCGGGCGGCCGAGTTCGGAGGCGATGGCGATATCGGTGGATCGGGCCGAGCGCACCGGTCCGACCTCCTCCGCATCTTGGGAATGGAAGATGGTGGCGAAGCGGGTGATGCCACCCTCGACGCCCTCCTCGACCACGACGTCGGCCTGGTTGATGCCGGCCTGGGGGCGGCCCTTCGGGGCGTTGTCGAGCTTGACGATGAGCGCCGGTCGGGCCAGCTTGGCCGGATCGGCGGCGAGGCCGGTGAGCGGCGCGCCCGTACCCGTCGGCGCCGGAGGCGCAGCGGTCGTACTGGTGGTCGTCGGATCGAGCTTCGGCTTGGCCGTCTCCTTCTTGTCGCCGCCTCCGCAGGCGGCGGTGAGGACGGCGGCGAGGGAAAGGCCCACCGCCAGCTGGCGGGTGCGGCTGGGACGGGCCGTGCGATTGGGGTGGAACATCAGCATCAGAGCTCCCGAAGCGCTTGGATGCGCTCCTCGAGGGGCGGATAGGACGGGAACGGGGCGGGAGCCTCGATCCAGAGGTGGGCCACGGCAGGGCTGGGCGACTGTAACGATCCGCCGTCGTCGCGCAGGGTTTCCAGCGCCGAGATCAGCCCTGGAGGGTAGCGGGTGAGCGAGACGCCGGTCACATCCGCGAGGGCCTCGCGAGGGGCCCCGACGACTCGGGCAACGAGCGAGGGTGCGAAGACGCCGACGAAGCCGACGGCCAGCGTGGAGACGACGATGTCGTGGCTCTTGATGTGGCTGAGCTCGTGGGCGACCACGGCCTCGAGTTCGATGCGGTTGAGCTTCTCGAGCAGCCCGGTGGTGGCCACGAGCGACGCCCGGCGGGGGTCGCGACCGACCGAGCAGGCGTTGGGAGCGGCGTCGTCGACGACGTAGAGGGCGGGCTTGGGGACGCCGGCGGCCGCGCACAAGCCTTCGACGACGTTGTGGAAGCGAGGGAAGGCGGCGGCGGCGGCAGGGACGGCGCCGACCTTGACCAGCGCAACGCCGTCGGACCTTCCCAGCAGGAAGAGGGAGGCGCCGACCGACGCGACGAGGGCGGGCACGATGGCGAAGGCCCGAAGCGGCAGCACGAGCAGGACCAGGACAACGACGAACACGGCGCCGCCAAAGCCGGCGACGATCAGCGAGGCCCGTCGCTTGTTCATCTGTACCCGCTGCCCGGAGTCCGTTTCGAGCGACATGTGCCAAGTATCCCACCGGTCGTTCAAGGATCTGCGCAGCCTGACGATGACTAGTCCATCAGGGCCAGGGCAAATGCCCCTTCTAGGCCATGGCGTTGCGGGCGTTAATGCCGTTTCGTGAAGAGAGTCCATTTCGGTCATCTGCCTGGGAGAAATTTGATGCGTTTTGTTCGACCTGCTTCAGCGGTTCTGGCAACGGCGGTCCTCGCCGCTTCTGCCTACACCGCCCCTGCCTCGGCGCAGATCGCCGGCGTAGGTACCTCGCTCTCGTCGACGAAGGTGCTCACCGCTCAGCTCGGCGGAGGGCAATTGCTCGACCTCCTGCTGCTCGGCGATGAGGCCAGGGCCACCACCGACGCAGCTGTAGCTGCCCCCGAGGCATTCAGCCGCCTGACCGCCGTCAAGGCCAGCACCTCGATCGTGCCGAACAGCCCGATCAACGTGAACCAGGGCTTCGAGGCCAAGAGCAGCGGACCGAGCGAGACGGCCATCCCCGGCACGTCCTTCGCTTCGACTCTGCCCCTCGACCTCGCCCCCGTGCTCTCGGGCTCGGTGAGCCCCGGCAAGCTGACCGCCACGCTCACCGACGGCGTCGCCGCTGCCGGCCTCAACGTCGCCCTCACCGACATCAGCGCCGTCGGTGGGCTCATCAGCCTCGATTCGCTGAAGTCGACCATGGGCGCCACCAGTGCCGGAGGCGCCGCCGACGGCGTCCGTGGAGCCAGCGTCACCAACCTCAAGGTCCTCGACCTCGGCGCCCTGCTCCAGGGTCTCGGCCTTCCTCTCGGTGAGCTCACGCCCAACCAGCTGATCGCCCTCGTCGATGGCCTCGCCGCCAACACCGGTCTTCCGCTCCCGAGCGGTAGCGCCACCCTGGCCGGGGCCGTCGCCACCCTGAACGCCGCGATCAACAACCTCCAGGCGACAGCCACCACGGCCACGACCGCCACCCAGGTCACCCAGGTCACCTCGACCATCGACACGACCACCAACACGCTGCTCGGCGCAGTGGGCCTGGTCTCGCCGGTGGGCACCACGTCAACCGTGGTCGCCGATGTCGCAGTCGTGGTCAACAATCTCGTCAACCAGCTGCAAGCCCTGCTCGACGAACTTCTGGCCAAGGGCCTGCTGGCCCTCGACAACCTGGCGCTGCTCAGCCTCCAGGGCGTCGAAGTCAGCGTCGCCACCAAGGCGACCGACACCGTCGAAGCTTCCAGCGCCACCGTCACCGGCAAGATCGGCAAGGTGCTCGTGGGAGGCCTCGAGCTTCCCGGCGTCGACCTGCTCGCCGCCACCAGCGTGATCTCGGCCAACGTCGCCGCCATCAACACCAAGCTCGGCCAGGTGCTCTCGCTCGTCGATCCCGGTCTGGCCAACCTGGTTCAGGTCTCGGTGCTCGACCAGGCGACCAGCGTCACCTCGTCCGACGGGTACGTCCGTAGCCGTGCCGGCCTGACGGCGGCCTCGGCCACCATCACTCCCCCGGCCAATCTGGCCGCACTCGTCAAGACCGTCACCGACCAGGTCGGCGTCGCCCAGACGCTCGCCGGCAGCATGGTTGGCGTCCCGGTCCTGTCGGCGGCCATGAACGACCTCGGCCTCGTCCTCAAGGCCAGCTCCAGCGTCCTCACCTCGCCTTCCAAGGTGCGAGTGGCCCAGGTGCTGTCGGCCTCGGACTTCGCTCGGGCTGCAGGCGTCACCACCACCGGCGCTCCCGGCGGTCCGGCCTCCCCCGGCACCGAACTCCCCCGCACCGGCGGCACCGACCTGATCCTCCTCGGCGGCCTCGCCGGCGTCCTGGCTCTGGCGCTTCGTCGCCTGGTCCGCACCCCGGCCGTCCGCATGGTGCGCATCGACGACAAGTAGTTCTCCATCCACCGGGCGCCAGGCCGGTGACCGATAGGCAAAAGGGGCTCCCCCACAGGGGGAGCCCTTTTTGTTTTGGAGAGGTACCGTTGCGCTGTGGGCCACCCGCGACGAGTGCTTGGGGTTTCGTTGCTGTTGCTGAGCCTTGGTGGGGCGTGCGGGGACGATGCGCCTTCGGACTCGGTCGTCGCCGGAACCACGACGAGTTCGAGCACCACGGAACCCCCCAGCACCGTCCCTTCGACGACTGCCGGATCCGCCGGTGCCCCTTTCGGGACGACGGTCGTCTCGGCTCCTCCGCAGCGACAGGGGTTGCTGGCGTCGGTCCAGGCGACTGCCGATGGCAAGGTCGACCGGGTCACGTTCACCTTCGAGGGTGACGTTCCCGGCTACCGCATCGGTTACGTCCAGCGGCCCATCGTGCAGGACGGATCGGGGGACGAGATCCAGATCGACGGGGCGGCGGTACTCGAAGTCCACTTCGAACCGGCCTCGGGATTCGACCTCAGCGGCGAGGGCCGGCAGGTGTACAAAGGCCCGAACCGCCTCGACCTGGCCACTCGAGCCGTGCTCGACGTGGCCCGCGTCGGCGACTTCGAAGCCAACCTCGTGTGGGTGGTCGGCGTCGAAGCCAAGGCACCCTTCCGGGTGCGCACGGACGAACCCAAACGGGTGATCGTCGAGTTCGAAGTTCCGGGCCCTTAGAGCACTCGGGCGTAGAGGTCGAGGTACCGCTCGGCCAGGCTGTGCATCGAGAACGCTTCGGCTCGGGCGTCGCCGGCATCGACCAGGCGTCGACGCAACGCCCCGTCGTCCAGGATCCGGGTCAGCGCGGCCGCCAGGGCCACCGGGTTCCCGGGCGGCACCAGCAACGCGTGCTCGTCGGGACGGGCCACGTTGCGGTATCCGGGAAGATCGCTGGCCACGATCGGCACCGAGGCGGCCATGGCCTCGAGCAGCACGACGCCGAACGACTCTCCGCTGATCGAAGGTGCGCAGAACGCATCGACGCCCCGGAGGTAGCCGGCCTTCTCTTCGTCAGTGATGCGTCCCAGCCACTGGATGCGGGCATCGCCGGCGTGACGCTGTTTCAGCTCGCCGGTCTGCACCCCGTCGCTGGCCACCAGGAGCTTCACATCTGCCGGGAGGTGGCTCATCGCATCGAGCAGCGTGGCCAGACCCTTCCGGGGCTCGTGCCGTCCGACGAACAGGATCGAGCGACCAGGCACCTCGATCACGTCGGCCTTGGCGAAACGTTCGACCTCGATCCCGTTGAAGACCAGTTCGTAGTCGCCCCCGACGGCATCGTGGGCCGTCGCCCGAGCGTCCTCGGAGACGGCGCAGCGCAGGGCGAGACGCTTGGCCAGTCCCTTGGCGATCGGACGGAGGGCGGCGTAGGCGGCGCTGGCCCCGGCCCGGTGGAACGTACCGACCATCGGTCGATCGGACACCAACAGGGTGGTGACGGTCGGACCGGGAACGAGGGGTTCGTGGAGGTGCACGACGTCGAACTCCTCGTCGCGCAGCGCCCGCATCGTCCGAAGCGCACACGCCGGATCGGGGGCGATCGGCGCCACCGAACCGTTGGCCGCCAACGGCACCGACTTGCCGAGGGGCGTGACGCCGGCATCGGGCGGTGGGCCGTCGCAGGGCGCCAACACCCGCACCTCGTGCCCGAGGGCGCGCAACGAGCGGGCCAGGCCCAAGACCTGCGCCTGCACCCCGCCCGGCGGCGTCAGGCTGTAGGGGCAGACCTGGGCGATGCGCACCTGCGAACGGTAGCGGTCGTCCAGGGAGGCGGCGGCGCCGTAAGGCAACTTGACATGAATTTGTTAGGTTCACCTAACATCTGCTCGCCGATGTTGATGATCTCGACCCTCGCCGCCCGATTCGGGCTCCGACCGGCCGTCGTCGATACCGCCACGGGCACGATGCTCACCTACGCATCGCTGGCGGCACGGGTCGAGGACCTCTCCCGGCAACTCGGCGAAAGCCGGAGGCTGGTGCTCGTCGAGGCCAGAAACGACCTGCCGACCCTCGTCGCCTACCTGGCCGCGCTCCAGGGACGCCACCCGGTGTTGTTGGCGCCCGGGGCGGTGCCGGCATCCCTCGATGCACTACGGCGAGCCATCGACCCCGACGTCGTGCTGCGGAGCGACGCCGGCCGCTCCGGGATCGAGGTCGTACGGCCCGGATCCCGCCACTCCCTGCATCCGGATCTGGCCATGCTGGCGTCGACCTCGGGGTCGACGGGGTCGGCGAAGCTCGTGCGCCTGTCACTGGCCAACCTGGCCGCCAACGCCGAGTCGATCGCGACGTACCTCGACCTCGCCCCCGACGACCGGGCGATGACGAGCTTGCCGATGCACTACTGCTACGGCCTCTCGGTGATCAACAGCCATCTCGTGCGGGGAGCGTCGATCTCCCTCACCGAGCGCTCGGTCATCGACCCGCGGTTCTTCGAGTCGTTCCGCGAAACCGGATCCACCAGCTTCGCCGGCGTGCCCCACACGTTCGACCTCCTCGACCGCGTCGGAGACGAATGGATGGATCTCCCGGGCCTTCGCCACGTCACCCAGGCCGGCGGCCGCCTCGCGCCCGAGCACGTCCGTCGGCTGGCCCGCGCCGGTGAAGACAGGGGCTGGCGCTTCTTCGTCATGTACGGCCAGACCGAGGCCACGGCCCGCATGGCCTACCTCCCCCCGGAGATCGCCGCCACCCATCCCGGCGCCATCGGGCGGGCCGTGCCAGGCGGAGCGCTCGACCTTCTGCCGGTGGCGGGCCGGCAACCCGACGGGCCTGACACCGAAGGACGCGCCGCCGAGGGACCAGACATCGGGGAGCTCGTCTACCGGGGCCCCAATGTGATGCTCGGGTACGCCGAATCGCCCGCCGACCTCGCGCTCGGTCGCACCGTCGACGAGCTCCGCACCGGCGACCTCGCACGACGCAACGAGGCCGGGCTCTTCGAGATCATCGGACGGTGCAGCCGGTTCGTGAAGATCTTCGGGCTTCGCCTCGACCTCGATCGGATCGAACAGGCATTGGCCGAGGAGGGACTGGTGGCCGCCTGCACCGGCGACGACCATCGTCTGGTCATCGCCTGCACAGCTGGCAACGATGGCGACCGCATCGTCGAGCTCATCGCCCGTCGCTTCCACCTGCCCGCCGGACGCGTCGTCGTGCGGGCCATGGAGAAGCTGCCCCGTTGCCCGTCGGGAAAGATCGACTACGTCGCCATCAACGCGTCCACCGACGACGCCCCTGACGTTGCCCCGGCGGCGGCCGACGACAGCCACCAGATCCGACGCGTGTTCGCCGCCGTCTTTCCCGGCCGCGCCCTCGACGACGACTCGACCTTCATCGGTCTCGGCGGCGACTCCCTCACGTACGTCGAGTTGTCGGTGCGCCTCGAGGAAGCCATCGGCCACCTGCCTGACGAGTGGCCGACGATGCCGTTGCACCGACTGGCGCCCCGACCCGAGGGCCGACCCCGCTCGAGCTCGTCCACGCGGTGGGCGCAGGTCGAAACCAACATCGTGGTGCGGGCCGCCGCCATCGTCGCCGTGGTCGCCAGTCACGCCGGCCTGCTTCGGCTCAAGGGCGGGGGGCACGTCCTGCTCGCCATCGCCGGGTACAACTTCGCCCGCTTCCAACTGCGCGCCGCCCACGCCGACGGCTCGGCGCCCCGGCTCGCACGCACCATGGCTCGCGTCGCGTTTCCCGCCGTGGCCTGGATGGCGGTCTTGTTGGCCACGACCGACGACTATGGCGTCGCCAATCTCCTCCTCGTCAACAACCAGGTGGGACCGTCGTTCTGGGATCAGCGGTGGCGCTACTGGTACGTCGAGGCGCTCGTGCAGATCCTGGCTCTGGCGGCCGCCGCCTTCGCCATCCCCCTGGTTCGACGGGCCGAACAACGAGACCCCTTCCGCGTGGCCCTCGTCGCCTTCGGACTCGCCGTCGCCCTTCGGTTTGCGCTGCACGACGTCGGCGGTGTGGGTCGATCGATGCATCGACCCCAGACCGTGGTGTGGTTGTTCGCGCTCGGTTGGCTCGCCCATACCGCCGGGTCCGACCGCCGCCGACAGGTGCTCGTCGGCGCGCTGACACTGGCCGCAGTTCCCGGGTTCTTCGTCAACGATCAGCGCACCGTTCTCGTGATCGCCGCCGTCTTGGTGGTGTTGGCGATGCCCCGTGTTCTGTTCCCTGCGGCCGTCGTCCGCCTGGCCAGTTCGTTGGCCTCGGCGTCGTTGTACATCTACCTGACGCACTGGCAGGTCTATCCGGCGATGCTCACGACGTTCCCGCCGATCGTCGCCGTGACCGCCTCGCTGTTCGTCGGCGTCACCCTGTCGGTGGTGGCGCGACGAGGTCGTAGTCGCTGGGCCAGTTGGGCTGCAGCAGGTGCCACTGCTCGGGTGCCCGTCGGATCAGGGCTTCGAGTTCGTTCGCCACGAGCTGCGTGATGCGGGCGACATCCATCCGCAGTCCTTCGCCTGAGCGCTCGACCGGAATGGGCGGACGAACGATGCCGTGGTGGCCCGGGCCGTCGAAGTAGACCGCCGTCGGCAACAGCGGTGCCCCCGTGCGCAGGGCGAGGGTGGCCGGTCCGGCGGGAAGCGTCGTGCGTTCACCGAAGAATTCGACCTCGACGCCGGTGCGGGCCAAGTCTCGAT
>JBKJLU010000398.1:0-4301 GCA_046596815.1 Acidimicrobiales bacterium
GTCGCGCCAAACTGCGCTGGCCCGGCCGCCTCGTCGAGGTCGAGTGCGACCGCATCGACCAGGTCTCCGAGGCGCTCGCCGCCGGGGCCACCATGGTGATGCTCGACAACATGTCGCTGGCCGAGGTGCGCCGCGCCGTCAAGGTCGTCGACAAGGCCGCCGCTGGTGGATCGGCGCGGGTGCCGGTCGAGGTTTCGGGTCGCATCACCATCGAGTCGGTCGGCGACTACGCCAAGATCGCCGGCGTCGACTTCATCTCGGTCGGCGCGCTGACCCACTCCGCCCCTGTCCTCGACCTCGGCCTCGATCTCGAGGAGGACTAGGTGCTGTTGGCCGTCGACGTCGGCAACACCCAGATCCTCATCGCCCTCTTCCAGGGGGGTGACATCACCGACCACTGGCGGTTGGCCACGAATGCCGAACGCACGTCGGACGAGTACGCGGTGTTGTTGCGCCAGTTGATCGGCGAGGTCGAGCTCGACGGGGTCGCCATCTCCTCCGTCGTCCCCCGCGCGACCACGGCGTTGCGCAGCATGAGCACCAAGTACTTCAAGCTCGACCCTGTGGTCGTCGAGCCCGGCACCAAGACGGGCATGCCCATCCTCATCGACAACCCCCGCGAAGTCGGTGCCGATCGCATCGTCAACGGCATCGGCGCGTACGACCTCTACGGCGGGCCGACCGTCGTCATCGACTTCGGCACGGCCACCACCCTCGACGCAGTGTCGGCCAAGGGGGAGTACCTCGGGGGCGCCATCCTCCCCGGCATCGAGATCTCGATGGACGCCCTCTTCGCGCGCGCCGACCGCCTCTCGCGCGTCGAGCTGATCGAGCCCCGAAGTGTCATCGGCAAGAGCACCGTCGAGGCCTTGCAGTCGGGCGCCATCTACGGATTCGCAGCCCAGGTCGACGGCATCTGCCGGCGCATGCAGGACGAGCTCGGAGACTGCACCGTCGTGGCCACCGGTGGTCTCAGCGGCCTCATCTCGCGGTTCAGCGAGACGATCCAACACGTCGACCCCTGGCTCACCCTGCACGGCCTTCGGCTCGTGTACGAAAGGAATGTGTGAACCCGCCCTACCGCTTCGAACGCGATCGCGACGCGGCGTCGCTGCAGACGCAGTTCCTCGGCCTCGAGGCGGGCGGGGAGACGGGCGTCGTCGTCTCGGTTGCCGGCAGAGTGATGCTGCACCGGCCGACCGGCAAGCTCTGCTTCTCGAGCCTCCACGACTCGTCGGGCTCGATCCAGCTCTTCGCCGGCCAGGCCTGGACCGATCGGATGGACGAGTTCTCCAAGCTCAACCTGGGCGACTGGATCGGGGCCAAGGGGGAGATCGTCAAGACCCGCACGGGCGAACTCAGCGTCAAGGTCGAAGAGTGGGTGGCATTGGCCGAAGTCGCCGAGGGCCGCAGCTTCGGCGACAAGTGGAAGGGCGTGTCCGACGTCGACCTCCGCTTCCGCCAGCGCTACGTCGACCTCTGGGCCAACGAGTCGTCGCGGCGGGTCTTTCTCCTGCGCAGCCGCGCCGTCAGCCTCCTGCGCCGTTGGCTCGAGGATCGGGGCTTCGTCGAGGTCGAGACGCCGCTGCTGCATCCGATCCCCGGCGGCGGCCACGCCAAACCGTTCTCCACCCACCACAACGCACTCGACCAAGAGCTCTACCTGCGCGTCGCTCCCGAGCTCTACCTGAAGCGTCTCGTCGTAGGCGGCTTCGAGAAGGTCTTCGAGATCGGTCGCACCTTCCGCAACGAGGGGCTCTCTCCCCGACACAACCCCGAGTTCACCATGATGGAGCTCTACGAGGCCTACGCCGATTACGGCGACATGATGCGCATCGTCGAGGAGCTCGTGTCGCACCTCGCGGTCGAGCTGCGGGGCACGACGAAGCTCACCTACAACGGGCGCGACCTCGACCTGTCGGCCCCTTGGCGGCGGGCCACGATGACCGAACTCATCGCCGAGCATGCGGGCGTGCAACTCGACGTGCGCATGGACATCGACGAGGTCCGCAACATCGCACGCGAGCACGGGGTCAAGGTCGAGGACGCGTGGGGCCAGGGCAAGCTCATCCTCGAGATCTACGAGAAGACGACCGAGTCCGAACTGTGGGACCCGGTGTTCGTTCTCGACTATCCGAAAGAGGTCTCACCGCTCGCCCGCGACCACCGGGAGATGCCGGGGCTGGTCGAGCGTTTCGAGGGCATCGTCGCCGGACGCGAACTCTGCAACGCCTTCAGCGAGTTGATCGATCCGGTCGAGCAACGCGCTCGCTTCGACGACCAGGCGAAGGCGAAGGCTGCGGGAGACGACGAGGCCATGCCCGTCGACGACGACTACGTCCGGGCTCTCGAATACGGCCTGCCACCGACGGGCGGATTGGGCATCGGCTTCGACCGTCTCGTCATGCTGCTGGCCGACGTCCAGAACATCCGCGACGTCATCCTCTTCCCCACCCTGCGTCCGGAGCGTCCCGAGGGCTGAACCAGAACGGTTCCAGCCCAATCGGTCGGGCGCCACGTTGCTAGTGGCAGCTCCCTGCGCGTTGGCGTTGCCCTTCCAGTGGTTCAAAGCCGTTGCTGTTGCCTTTGCGGGGTGGGATGGGCAACACCAACGGCTTGGTGGCAGCCGACGGTCAGGCCCGGAGGAGGGTCTGGGCGGCTTGGGCGAGGGCGGCGGCTGCGGGGTTGGCTTCGAGGGGCGCAAGTGCCGCGAAGGCGGCGCCGGCGTAGGTGTTGGCCAACTGCAGCGCGTCGTCGACGGCGCCACTCGAGCGGATGATGGCGCGAGCCTTGTCCATCTCGGGATGATCGAGGGGCCGGCCGAGCATCGCCCGTAGTTCGTCGCCGACCTCGGGAAGGGCCAGGGCCCGGATGACGGGCAACGAGTAGGTGCCCTCGACGAGGTCCTGCCCCGACGGCTTCCCGAGCTCGTCATCGGTGGCGGTGACGTCGAGGCAGTCGTCGCGAATCTGGAACACCATGCCGAAGGCGTCCCCGAACGTCGTGAGCGCATCGATGTGAGGGCGGGGCAGCCCGGCCACGATGCCCCCGATGCGACAAGCGGCGGCGGTGAGCGACGCCGTCTTCCCGGCGATCGAGGCGAGGTACTCCTCCTCGGTGCGGGCCGTGTTGAAGGCGGTGCGCAGCTCGCCGACCTGGCCTTCGCACAACCGGCCGATGGTGTGGGCGAGCAGCCCCGCCACCTCGGTTCCGAGCGAGGCCGCGATCTCCGAGGCCTTGGCCAACAGGAAGTCGCCGGCGATGATGGCGGTGAGGTTGCCCCACCGGGCGTTCACGCTCTGCACGCCGCGGCGGCTGTCGGCCTCGTCCATCACGTCGTCGTGATAGAGGCTGCCGATGTGCACGAGTTCAACGGCGATGCCCCCGGAGATCACGTCGTCGCTGACGTCGACCCCGCCGGCAAGAGCCGCCGCCGCCGTCAAGGCCGGACGGATCCGTTTACCGCCCGCCGACACCAGGTGTCCGGCCACTTCGGAGAGAAACGGGTCCATCGACGTCGTCGCGCGGCGGAGGGACGACTCGATGCGGTCCATCTCCGCCGCCAGGGCCGGAACCCCGAGCAGGGCGGCAACGTCCACGCCGTCACGCTACGCGAGTACCTCCTGCAAGTGAGAACCGTGGAACAGACCTCCCGCCCGGTGTGTTGTCCTACAGCCCCGGTAGAGTTGCGTATCAGTCGCCAACCGGCCCTGACCCGCCAAAGACCCTGACCCCCAATAGATCGGAGGCGGTCCCCTTGTTCGAACGCTTCACCGACCGAGCACGACGAGTCCTGGTCCTCGCCCAGGAAGAAGCGCGGCTCCTCAATCACAACTTCCTCGGCACCGAGCACATCCTGCTCGGGCTGATCCACGAGGGTGAAGGGGTAGCTGCCAAGGCCCTCGAGTCACTCGGCATCTCCCTCGAGGCGGTCCGCGAGAAGGTCGAGGAGACCATCGGTCCCGCCGGCACCGCGGCGAGCGGCGCTCCGCCGTTCACGCCCCGAGCCAAGAAGGTCCTCGAGCTGTCCCTCCGCGAGGCGCTGCAGCTCGGCCACAACTACATCGGCACCGAGCACCTCCTCCTCGGCCTCATCCGTGAAGGCGAAGGCGTGGCCGCCCAGGTGCTGGTGTCGCTCGGCGCCGACCTCAGCTCCGTGCGCCAGCAGGTCCTTCAGTTGCTATCGGGCTACGAGGGATTCGTTCCGAAAGGGCGCGAGTCGACTTCGAGTTCACCTGGCGATTCGGACCTCGTCCAGCGGTACCTCACGGACGTCAGCCAGTACCCGCTGCTCACCAAAG
>JBKJLU010000089.1:0-5638 GCA_046596815.1 Acidimicrobiales bacterium
CTCATACCGAAGGAGGGGTGCTTACCGCACACCTCGCAGACCGAAGCCATGACGCGACACCTTTAGAGGAGGGACCTACGGGGGGACCGGTCAAGGTTAGCATCACGCCCCGATGGACACCCTCGAGCGCCTCGACGCCAGCCAGTTGAAGGCGGTCGTGATCGGCTACCGGGACGCCCTCCGCAACCATCAGGAGGCCTTGAACCGCCTCAATGTCTATCCGGTCCCTGACGGAGACACCGGCACGAACATGGCGTTGACGCTCGAATCGGTGGTCACGGCGCTCGACGGGTGCGAGGAGATGGCCGACGTCTGCAAGGCCATCAGTCACGGTTCGCTCATGGGGGCGCGCGGTAACTCGGGCGTGATCCTCAGCCAGATCCTGCGGGGCATCGCCGGCGGCTTCGAAGGGGCCGACGGGATCGTGGGTGGCGACGGCGCCGCGGTCGCCAAAGCACTTGCCGACGCCGCGGCTGCCGCTTACGGAGCGGTGATGCGTCCCGTCGAGGGCACGATCCTCACCGTGGCCAGGGCCGCCGGCGATGCCGCGACGACGGCGGGCACGACGCTGCTCGGGGTGCTCGAAGCGGCCAAGGCTGCCGGCGCCGATGCTCTGGCCCGTACCCCCGACCTCCTCCCCGTACTGAAGCAGGCCGGCGTGGTCGATGCCGGTGGTGCGGGATACGTGCTGCTCCTCGACGCCTTCTTGTTGGTGGTCGACGGACGCGAGGTCCCGGCACCTCCGGCCCCGAGCGGGTCGGCCCCCGAGATCCACGCCGAGGTCGATGCGATCCATCGTGAGGGAGGGCATGGTGAGAGCGGGGGTGTCGCTGACCTGCGCTACGAGGTCATGTACTTCCTCGAGGCGCCTGACGAGACCATTCCGTCGTTCAAGGAAGTGTGGGCCTCGATCGGCGACTCCATCGTCGTCGTCGGCGGCGACGGCATCTGGAACTGCCACATCCACACCGACGACATCGGCGCCTCCATCGAGGCGGCACTCGACTGCGGACGCCCGAAGCGCATCCGGGTCACCGACCTGCTCGAGCAGGTCGAGGAGGAACGCTGGGTGCGCGATGCCACGACGACCGATTCGTCGGGCGATGGTGGCGCCGAAGGCGTCGCAGCGATCACGGTTCCCTGCGCGGTCGTGGCCGTGGCCACCGGAGAAGGCATCCGGCGCATCTTCCGGTCAATGGGCGTGCAGCAGATGGTGGCCGGCGGGCAGTCGATGAATCCCTCGACGGCCCAGATCCTCGAGGCCGTCGAAGCGGCGCCGGCCGACGAGGTCATCATCCTCCCGAACAACAAGAACATCATTCCGGTGGCCGAGCAGGTGGCGCCGCACACGTCGAAGAAGGTGCGGGTGGTGCGCACGACCGGTGTGGCCGAGGGGTTCGGCGCCCTTCTGGGCTACGACCCCCAGGCCACGGTCGAGGAGAACGAGACCTCGATGGCCGGCGCCGCACAACGGGTCGTGAGCGGCGAGGTCACCCGCGCGGTGAGGGATTCGATCACCGACGCCGGTCCGGTGAAGGAGGGTGATTACCTCGGCCTCGCCGGGTCGAAGATCACCGTCGTGCGCCCGACGCTGGCCGAGGCGGCTACGGCATTGCTCGAAGACATCGTCACCGATCGCCACGAGGTCGTGACCATCATCGAAGGCGAAGGGGCGTCGGCGGCTCTGACCCGTCAGCTCACCGAGTGGCTGGGCGAGCACCGTCCCGACGCCGAGGCCGAGGTGCATCACGGCGGGCAACCGCTCTACCCCTATCTCTTCAGCGCCGAGTAGCAGCGGCGTGCCGGGACGGACGCTTTCGTCGCTGCGGGAGATCTCCATCGACCGGCTCGAGGGCGTGAAGTCGAAGAAGAAGAAGGCCGAAGGGTTGGCGGTGATGGACCCGCCCATCGAGACGGTCCTCGACCTCTTGACGCACTACCCACGGCGGTATCTCGATCGGACGAACCAGGCCATGATCCGTGACCTCAAGGTCGGGGACGAGGCCATGATCCTGGCCCGGGTCAAGCGGGTGCAGGCTCGACGGACACGGCAGGGAAAAGCCATGGTCGAGATCGACGTCTTCGACGGATCGAGCTACCTGAAGTGCACCTTCTTCAATCAGGGGTGGCGGAGCAAGCAGTTGCCGGTGGGAACCGAAGCCGTGTTCTTCGGCAAGCTCGATCTCTACAAGGGCAGCCGGCAGATGACCAACCCCGTCGTCGATCTCATCGGCGACAAGACAGGTCGCGTCATCCCCATCTATCCACAGTCGGAGAGGGCCGGGCTCACCACGTGGGACCTCGGCGGATGGATCGAGGAGGCGCTGCGCCGCTCGGGCGAGGTTCTCGATCCGCTCGACGACGAGTGGCGTGACCGCCTCAACGTGATCGACCGGGCGCGCGCGCTGCGCCAGATCCATCTGCCGACCTCGCTCGAAGATGCGCGTGAGGCCAGGCGCCGCCTGGCGATGGACGAGCTGCTGCGCCTGCAACTCACGTTGGTGATGCGCAAGCGCGCCGTGGAGCGTGACGCCAGAGGGCTGCGTCACGAGGTCGCCGGCGAACTCGTCGACCGCTTTCACGCGGCGCTGCCGTTCCCGCTCACCGGCGCGCAACAGCGGGCCATCGCCGAGATCTCGGTTGATCTCGCCGGGCCGCACCCCATGCACCGGTTGCTGCAGGGCGACGTCGGCAGTGGCAAGACGGTGGTGGCCGTGACCGCGCTGTTGATGGCGGTGCAGGGCGGCTTTCAAGGCGCGTTCATGGCCCCGACCGAAGTACTGGCCGAGCAACATTTCGCCAGCCTCCGTCTGATGCTCGACGGTTTGGCCGTGCCCGACCGGGGCGACTCGCTGTTCGGCGAGCGCGCGTTGCGGATCGAGTCGCTGACCAACCGCACGACGGCGGGGGAGCGCACCAAGTTGCACGCTGGTCTGTCGGCCGGCGAGGTCGACATCCTCATCGGCACCCACGCACTGTTGACGGATGCCGTCGAGTTCCATCGACTCGGGTTGATCGTCATCGACGAGCAACACCGCTTCGGTGTCGAGCAGCGGGCGACCCTGCGGGGCAAAGGCGACGAGCCCGACGTGCTGGTGATGACGGCGACCCCGATCCCGCGGACCGCGGCCATGACCGTCTACGGCGATCTCGACATGACCCTGCTCGACGAGATGCCCCCCGGACGCACGCCGATCGAGACCACGTGGGCGCGCGGACCGCTCGAAGAGACGGCGGCGTGGGCCCGGGTGCGCAGCGAGATCGAGGCCGGCCATCAGGCCTTCGTGGTGTGTCCCCTCATCGACGAGTCCGAGAAGATCGAAGCCCGCTCGGCCGAGGAGGAGTACGAGCGTCTGGGAGCGGCCGAGTTGGCCGGTCTTCGACTCGGGCTGTTGCACGGGCGCGTGCCCCCGAAGGAGAGGGAGTCGACGATGCTCGCCTTCCGCAATGGCGACCTCGACGTGCTCGTCGCGACCACGGTGATCGAGGTCGGGGTCGACATCCCCAACGCCACCGTGATGGTGATCGAGGATGCCGACCGCTTCGGCATCGCCCAGCTCCACCAGTTGCGAGGTCGGGTGGGGCGCGGGGCCGCCGTCAGCTACTGCTTCTTGTTGGGCGACACCAAGACGCCCGACGGCGAGGCACGGCTCTCGGCCGTCGAACGCACGACCGATGGGTTCGAGTTGGCCGAGGTCGATCTCGACGTTCGGGGCGAAGGTGCGATTCTCGGGACCCGCCAGAAGGGGCGGTCGGATCTCAAGTTGGCCAGCCTGCGCCGAGACAAGGAGCTCGTTTCCGAAGCTCGCGACGCCGCCTTTGCCATCACCGAGATCGACCCCTTCCTCGAGCGCTATCAACTCCTCGGCGACGAAGTCCGCGACCTGCTCGAGCCCGACGAAGCCGAGTTCCTCTTCAAGAGCTGAGCGCTCTGGCAGCATGCGGCGTGCACACGGACCTGGCCGGAGTGGTTCTTGCCGCCGGCCTCGGCACCCGCTTGCGGCCGTTGACCGATCTGTTGCCGAAGGCGTTGTGCCCGGTCGACAACGTCCCGCTCGTCGACCTGGCCATCGAACGGGTGCGGGTCGTCGCCGGCGGCGGCGTCGCCGTGAACGTCCACCACCATCGCCAGCGGATGGAGCAGCACCTGGGCCGTCTGGACGTGCACGTGTCGATCGAAGAGGGCGAACCCCTGGGTACGGCCGGCGCCCTCGGGAAGCTCCGCGGCTGGATAGACGGCCGGCCGACCATCGTCCACAACGCCGACACCTGGCACGACGCCGACCTGGGCTCGCAGTTGACGGACGGATGGGACGGGGAGCGCATCCGCTTGCTCGTGGTGGCCGCCCGGCTGGGAATGGACGACTTCGACGGCCGATGGACCTTCGCCGGCGTGAGCCTGTTGCCGTGGAATGACGTCGAGCCCCTGCGGGCCGAGTCGAGCGGACTCTGGGAGGTCTCGTGGCGGCAGGCTCACGCGGACGGCCGGCTCGATCTGGTCAGGCACGAGGGCCCGTGGTTCGACACAGGCACGCCGGCCGACTACCTCTCGGCCAACCTGGCCGCCAACCACGGCGAGAGCGTCATCGCGCCGGATGCCGTCGTCGAGGGCGACGTCGATCGCTGCGTGGTGTGGAGCGGCGCGCGGGTAGAGGCCGGCGAGGCACTCTTCGAACAGATCCGGGCCCCGGCCCCATCACGGTTGACGCCGGCCGGTGATCGTCCTGCTGCGGATCGCCGCCCAACTCCGCAAGGTGGTCTGGCGGGTCTTCGGTCCGAGGACGGTCGGCATCCGGGGTCTCGTCGTCGACGACGAAGGCAAGGTGCTGCTCGTCCGCCACAGCTACGGCGTCCCCGCTTGGCACCTGCCCGGCGGCGGGGTGAAGCGGCGCGAGTCGATCGAGCACGCGCTGCATCGGGAGCTTCGGGAGGAAGCGGGCGTCACCGCGACCGCACCGGTCCGCCTCCTCGGGACGTACACGAACCTGCGGGAGGGCAAGAGCGACCACATCTCGGTGTTCGTGGTCGACCACTGGGATCGAGCCGAGAGCCATGACGCAGAGATCGCGGCGACGGGATTCTTCGCCCTCGATGCGTTGCCCGAGCGCACGTCACCGGGCACTCGACGCCGACTGGCGGAGTGGTCGACGGGCAACTCCGGCAGCTTCGACTGGTGATTCTGGATAGCGTTCGTCCGACATGACCGGTTCGCCCCTCGTCGTGATCGAGCACGTCGACAAGTGGTTCGGGGATCTCCACGTTCTCCAGGACATCAACCTGACCGTCGACCGGGGCGAAGTCGTCGTGATCATCGGACCTTCGGGTTCGGGTAAGTCGACGCTGTGCCGCACCATCAACCGGCTCGAACCCATCCAGAAGGGGACGATCTCGATCGACGGCGTGCCCCTCCCCGAAGAGGGCAAGGCGCTGGCGAAGTTGCGCGCCGACGTGGGCATGGTGTTCCAGTCGTTCAACCTCTTCGCCCACAAAACGATCCTCGACAACGTCACCCTCGGTCCGATCAAGGTGCGCAAGAAGTCGAAGGCCGAGGCCGAGGCCATCGGCATGGCCCTGCTCGAGCGGGTCGGCATCGCCGAGAAGGCCAAACGCCACCCGGCCGAGCTCTCCGGCGGGCAAC
>JBKJLU010000212.1:0-4977 GCA_046596815.1 Acidimicrobiales bacterium
CTCGGGCGGGCGATGATGCGCGAGAGGCCGCTGTTGTTGGTACTCGACGAGCCAACGGCGGCACTCGATGCTGACACCGAGCACGCGTTGTTCCAGCGCTACGCCGGCGCCGCGCGGGCGGTGGCGGCCGAGACCGGCGGCATCACCGTGTTGGTGTCGCACCGATTCTCCACCGTGCGCATGGCCGACCTGATCGTCGTCGTCGGCTCAGGCGGCATTGCCGAGGTGGGCACCCACGCCGACCTGCTCGCCGCCGGAGGCGTCTACGCCGAGCTCTACGAGCTCCAGGCGCGCGCCTACCGCTGAACCGAAGGCTGAGGCGGCTCATCCGATCCGAGCTGCAGGCCGCCGGCCCCCGGCTGGTACCCGGGCATGGCGTCCATCGGATCGGCGATGTCGTCGAACTCCAACCGCAGGGCGCGGCTCATGATGGCGTGCATCTCATAGAGCGCGGTGATGTAGGTGAGCTCGAGAATCTGCACGTCGTCGAGGTGGGCGCGCAGTGCCGCGAACGTTGCGTCGGGAACGCGTCCGTTGTCGCCCACCAGGGCGTCGGTGTACGCAAGAACCGCCCGCTCCTCCACGGTGAAGCAGGCGGCTACCTCCCACGACGGAATCGCCGTGACCTGCTCGTCGGAGTAGCCGGCGTCGCGCAACGACTTGCAGTGCTGGGAGAAGACGAAGCCCGAGCTCCGCAGCCAACCGGCCCGGGTCTGCCCCAATTCCCGGAGACGCGCGGGGAGGTTGCGGGTCGGGCTGCGGTAGAGGGCGAAACCGGCGAGGCAGTGCTCGAGGATCTCGGGGGCGAGGGCGAAGGTCGTCCACCAGTCGCCCGGCGTGCCGTCGGCGGTGCCCGGGTCGGCCACCGGATCACGGTCGCCGAACACGAGGTCGTAAGCGAAGCGGACGCTGCGGTCGGTGACCTCGGCGCGAGGGACCTGACGCAGGCGGGTCAAGCGTTTGCCTGAGCGGATCGGGCGGCGGTTGCGTGCGGGGATCGGGCGCCGAGGGGCTCGTGACGAACGTCGGCCGGGGTGAGGGCACGAGTCCAGGCGGCGAACTCGAGCAGGATGCCGTCGGGGTCGCGGAAGTAGACGCTGCGGACGAACACACCGGGATCGTCGGCCGAGCGAGCGAGGCCCCAATCCGAGTCGTCGTGGTTCCAGATGTCGGTGACCTCGAGGCCCTCGGCGATGAGGCGGTCGCGGAACCCCTCCATCTCCTCGGGCTGGACGGCAAAGGCGAGGTGGTTCATCGATCCGAGGGCGGTGAGCAGGGACGCCCGATCTGGCAGGCCCTCCGGAATCGAGACGCCGGGGACGGCCTCGGGGGCGCCGGGGAAGTTGAAGAAGGCGATCGTGGCGCCGCCGCCACAGTCGAAGAAGAAGTGCTGGCCCTGATCCATGGGCAGCTCGACCGTCTTGACCAACGGCATGCCGAGCACTCGGGTGTAGAAGTCGACGGTCGGGGCCATGTCTTTGCACACCAGGGCGATGTGGTTGATGCCGCGGGTTCGGATCTCGGGAACATCGCTCACGGCGTGGAGGTTATGCCTCCTCGATGCCGCCCGGGTCGGCGGGGACGTCGACGGCGTGCTCTTTCAGTGCGGCGAGGGGGACGATGTCGAGGGCTCGTTCGTGGGTCGACGCCAGAACCACGAACGCCGCCGCCCCGTCCTTGTGGGCCTGCAACCAGTTCACCGCGGTCACGCACCAACGGTCGCCCGGTACCAGCCCGGGAAACCGGTACCGAGGCATCGGGGTCGACAGGTCGTTGCCGATACTGCGCTGATGGGTCAGGAACTCGGACGTGACCACGGCGCAGATGGTGTGGCTGCCGGCATCCTCCGGTCCGGTACTGCAACAACCGTCGCGATAGAACCCCGTCATCGGATCGGTGCCGCACGGTTCGAGGTCACCGCCGAGCACGTTTCTCTCTGGAGGTTCAGGGCGTTCAGGCATGGGCTTGGGTGAAGTCGAGGATGCGTTGCCACGCATCTGCGCAGGCGGCCTCGTGCTCGGCGAACGTGCGGTCGAAGAACGAGTGTGGCGCGTCCGGATACACGTGCAACTCGACGTCGACCCCGGCGGCGCGGGCGTCGGCTGCGAACTTCTCGACGTCGGCCACCGGCGTGAAGTCCTGTCCCGCCGCCAGCATGAGCAGCGGCGCCTCCATCTGGGGGATGCGGTCGGCGACGCGGCTCGGCTGGCCGTAAAAGCCGATGCAGCCGGCGAGGCCGATGCCGGCGGCCGACTGACCCCACGAGAGCGATCCGCCCATGCAGAAGCCGACGGTGGAGATCGAATTCACGGTGCCGTTGGCGGCCCCGCGTAGGAAGTCGGCGGCGGCGGCCACGTCCTGGCTCAGCAGCGCAGGGTCGAGCTTTTGCACGTGCTCCATGAACGGAAAGTCCTCACCCCGGTCGTCGCCCTCGGCCGTGCGTGCGAAGTAGTCGATGGCGATGGCGTGGAACCCGGCCTCGGCGAAGCGAACGGCGAGCTCCTCGAAGAAGTGGTGCAGGCCCCGCACATCGGGCAGCACGATCATGCCGAGGGTCGATGGCTCCGACGGATGGGCGAAGTACGCGCCGACGGTGGTGCCGTCGGCGGACGTGAGCGTGGTGCGGCCGCGGTCGTCGGCGCCGCCACGAATGGGGGGCAGGGGCGGGCGGGCGTCGTCTCCGTAACACATGGGGCGAAGTCAAGCAGCTGTGCGCGTTCAGATTGCAGGTGGCAGCCGATCGTGGTTGGCCCCGACCAACACGACGACGAGCCGGGCGGTGACCGAGCCGTGATTCCGCCACGCGTGGCGAGTGCCGTTCTGCACGACGCAGTCCCCGGTGCGGAGATGGACCTCGACCCCGTCATCGAGCTCGAGCCACACCTCGCCTTCGACCACGACCTCGAAATCGACGGTGGCGCTCGTATGCATGCCCGGCGATGCGGGCTCCATGGCGCCGGCCAGTCCGGGGAGCTTCTCCTCCATCTCGCCGAACGCCGTCGCCAGGTCGAGGTCGGACTCGAGGGCTTGCCCGTCGGGTGGCACGGTGAAGAACCCGACCCGGAACCCGCCGACCGGTGGGAAGTAGGTCGGCATCGGCGGGGCCGACCCGTCGTCGGGAAAGGTGATGGGCTGGTCGGCGCCCCACATCCGATGGAATTCGGCGCCAGGAGCGAGGGCAATCGTGGTGGCGTCGACCTCGGCATCCTCGGCGATCACCGCCTTGCCGTTGGTGTCGTGACCGGTGACGACGCGTCGGATCTTCATGGTCAGACCGTACGGCAGCCCCGGCTGGACGGGTTGTTCGTCAAGGGGCGAGGGCGGTGAGGACTTCGCGGGCCCGGTCCATCGAGCGTTCGGGGTCGGCGTCGGGCGAGCCGATCTCGGGATCGAAGTTGAGGTCGACGAACGTTTCGGTGACGCCCTTGTCGGCAAGGCCCGCAAGGTCGTCGGCAATCGCCTCGAGGGAGCCGGTGAGCGGGGCGCGCTCGCCCGTTCTCACTTTGACGACGCCGCGGCAGACAAAGCGGAGCGCTGCGGGGTCGCGGCCGGCCTCGACGGCCGCGGCGCGCACGACGGCGATCGACTCGTCGATGCGGGTGAGGTCGGCCTGGCTGCTGCTGATCCAACCTGCGGCCATCCGCCCGATGCGCCGCAATGCCGCGGGCGCACCTCCCCCGAGGAGCACCGGGGGGAAGGGCTGTTGCAGCGGCTTCGGGTCGATGCGAGCGCGCGGCACCCGGTAGAAGTCGCCGGTGAAGTCGACGATCTCCTGGGTCCAGATGGCCTCGAGGCAGCGCAGGTACTCCTCGGCCCGCTTGCCCCGTTGTTCGAACGAAGCGCCTACCGCTTCGAACTCGTGCGGCGACCATCCGATCCCGAAGCCGGCGTCGACCCGTCCGTTCGAGAGGTGGTCGATGGTGGTGATGGCCTTGGCCAGCACGACGGGGGCGTAATAGGGAAGGTTCACGATGGCGATTCCGAGGCGAACGCGCGTGGTGCGCGCCGCCAGGTAGCCGAGCAGCGTCAGCGGGTCGTGGACGGCTCGGTACTGGGGCGCCAGCATCGGTCGGTCGTCCTCGACCAGAGGCGAGAGCAACCGCTGGAAGGTCCACAACGAGGAATACCCGAGGTCTTCGGCCAGCGTCGAGAGCTCGTCGATGTTGGCGGCGGTGGCCCACGATCCGGAGATGGGCACGGCAAACCCGATCTGCATGCGGGTCACGGTACCGGTGTCATCAACGAGCGACCCGAGGGGGAACGCAGCGAGCCGACGACGCCGGCGATGGTGACCGCGCCGCCGACCACGTGGAGCAGGGTGATGCGCTGGCCGAGGAAGACCCAGGCCATGAAGCCGGCGAGGAAGGGGAGGGCCAACTGCATCACCGGTGGGACGTTGGCCGCCACCCGACGCAGCGGCCACGTCGTCACGAAGTGTCCGAGACCGCCAGGAACGACGGCCAGGAAGGCGGCGGACACGAGGCTGCCGCGGTCGATGGCGCCGACCGGCGAGCGCACCACCAACACGAACGCCGTCACGACCACGCCGGCCGACGCGATGACCCCGAACAGGAACGGCACCGTGTCGATGTGGTCGCGCGCTTGCTTTGACCACACGAAATAGACGGCGAAGAAGGCGACGTTGGCCGCGGCCATGGCGATGCCGGCGGGGTTGCCCTTCGGACCGGAGGCGCCGGCGAGCACGACGATGGCGGCGCCGCCGATGGCAACGAGCGACCACAGGCGGAATCGGGCGCCGGGCCGCTCGCCGAAGGCCACCGCCGCCAATCCGCCGACGAAGATCGGCTGCAGCACCTGCATCAGCGTTACGTCGACCACGGAGGTCGCCTTGATGGCGATCATGAAGAACAGCTGGTGGATGCCGAAGGCAACGCCGCAGCGCGCTGCCCACGACCACCCGATCCGGTCGGGGCGCCGGCCCGTGGTTCGGATCTGCCACAGGGTGAGCACGCCGAG
>JBKJLU010000293.1:0-7162 GCA_046596815.1 Acidimicrobiales bacterium
GTCGAGGCGGCGGAGCTCGTCGAGGGTGAGGTCGGCGATCGCACCGTGTCCGTCGGTGGTGCGATCGACGGTGGCGTCGTGGCACACCATCAGCACCCCGTCGGCCGACAGGTGCACGTCGAGTTCGAGAGCGTCGGCGCCAGCGGCGATCGCCGCCCGCATGGCGAAGAGGGTGCTCGACGGAGCTTCCTTCGCCCCACCCTGGTGCGCCCAGTTCAGGATCCGACGATCGAGCCAGGGGTTGGTGTTCACGGGGTGGACGGTAGCGTCCGAGCATGACTTCATCCGTGCTCCTCACCGATGTCGCCGACGGTGTCGCCTTGCTGACGCTGCACCGCCCCGAGCGCCGGAACGCCCTCAACGGTGAACTCACGCGCGCCCTTCGCGCCGCCATGGCCGACGCCGACGCCGACGACGCCGTCTCGGTGATCGTGCTCACCGGGTCTGATCCCGCCTTCTGCGCAGGTGTCGACCTGCAGGAGTTGGGCGGATCGGGCGGGAACCCCAATCGTTTCGCTCCCGGCGGTGACGTCGAGCCGGGACGTCCCTGGGTGCGAACCACCAAGCCGGTCATCGGCGCGGTGAACGGTCCGGCCGTCACCGGAGGCTTCGAGCTGGCATTGCAATGCGACTTCCTCGTCGCCTCCGACCGGGCGTCGTTCGGAGACACCCACGCACGTGTCGGTCTGCTGCCCGGCTGGGGCCTTTCCGTGCTGTTGCCTCAGGCCGTTGGCGTCAGGCGGGCGCGGGAGATGAGCCTCACCGGCAACTTCCTGTCAGCCGACGAAGCCCTGCACTTCGGACTCGTGAACCACGTGGTCGCTCACGACGAACTGCTGCCATTCGTCCACAAGCTCGCCGTCGACATCGCCGGCAATGACCAGCGGGCCGTGCGGGCGCTGCTGGCGGAGTACGACGAGACGTCGTCGACGACGGTGCACGAGGCGCTGCGCATCGAATCCGCCAACGCCAACCGGTGGAACACCGATCCGGCCACGGTCGCCGCCATTGCCGACCGGCGCCAGGCCATCATCGAGCGCGGCCGCTCCCAGGTCTGACGCACGCTTTTGGCAGCGGGATCCCGCCCGGACGGGCGGGATCCCGCTGCCAAAATCCCAGATTGAGCGGTTCAGCCGCCGGCCATGGCGCCGACGACGGTGAACCGCTCGCGGCCACTCGCCACGGCTTCGGGGAGTGGTGCGTCGAACGAGTCGTGGGACACATCGTCCTCGCCGGCGAAGAAACGTACGAACGGCCGGCGCTTCCCGGTCACCCGATCGCGCATCGTTCCCCTGAGCGGTGCGAACCGCGACTCGAGATCGTCGAGGATGGCGCCGATCGAGGGGACGCCGTCGAGGTCAACCTCCACCTCGCCGTCCACGCCGGCGAGGGTCCGCAGGTGCGCCGGTAGCCCGACCCGGATCACGACAGCGTCTGCACCTCGACCGAGAGCACGGCGGGGAGATCCCGCGCGATCGTGTCCCACGAGTCGCCACCGTCGGCGGAGGCGTACACCTGGCCTCCGGTCGTCCCGAAGTAGATGCCGCAGTCGTCGAGGGTGTCGACGGCCATCGCGTCTCGCAGGACGTTCACGTAGCAGTTCTCCTGCGGCAGCCCTCGGGTGAGGGCCTCCCACTCGTCGCCACCGGTTCGACTCCGGTAGACGCGGAGCTTCCCGTCCGGTGGGAAGTGCTCGGAATCGCTCTTGATGGGCACCACGTAGATCGTTTCGGGCTCGTGGGCGTGCACGTCGATGGCGAACCCGAAGTCGGTGGGCAGGTTGCCGCTGATCTCACGCCAGTTGTCCCCGCCGTCGTCGGTGCGCATGACGTCCCAGTGCTTCTGCATGAACAGCACATTCGGGCGGGTGGGATGCATGGCGAGGCGGTGGACGCAATGGCCGACCTCGGCGTCGGGATCGGGAATCCCTTCCGACACCAAGCCCTTGTTCGTCGCCGTCCAAGAGGCACCGCCATCGGACGTTCGGAAGACGCCCGCCGCAGAGATGGCGACCCACATCCGCTGCGCGTCGAGCGGATCGAGGACGATGGTGTGCAGGCACAGCCCGCCGGCGCCGGGTTGCCAGGACGAGCCGGTCCCATGCTCACGGAGCCCCGCCAGTTCGCTCCAGTTCATGCCGCCGTCGGTCGAGCGGAAGAGCGCCGCGTCCTCGACGCCGGCGTAGATCGTGTCGGCGTCCGTGAGCGAGGGCTCGAGGTGCCAGACCCGCGCGAACTCCCACGGATGGGGCGTGCCGTCGTACCACTGATGGGTGCCGGGGACGCCCTCGTACCGGAAGTCGTTGCCCACCGGATTCCACGTCCGTCCGGCGTCGTCAGACCGTTGGATGATCTGGCCGAACCAGCCCGTCGACTGCGAAGCGAACAGCCGGTCGGGATCGGCCGGCGAACCGGTGACGTGGTAGATCTCCCAGCCGCCGAAGAACGGCCCCTCGATGTTCCACGCCTTCCTGGCGCCGTCGGCCGAAGCCACGAACGCCCCCTTCCGAGTACCGATGAGAACCCGAACTCCGCTCACAGCGTCGCCTCCCCAGCCGTTGACATCGGCGTGACCCTAGAGCTGCACGCTTTTGGCAGCGGGATCCCGCCCAGACGGGCGGGATCCCGCTGCCAAAAGCCCAGCTGCTGGGGTTGGCGACGAGGAAGACCGCTCGCGACCGGCCGACCGGAAGCCGATGAAGCCGGCGACGACGGCCGTCGATGCGACGCAGAGGGCCGCCGCCTGGACGCCGATCACGCCCGCCGCGAGTCCGGTCAGCGGAAGGGCGAAGACGTCGGCGACGGAATGGGCGGTGCGGTAGAGGGCCAGCACCCGACCGTGGGCCTCGGGCGGGCTGTTGCGTTGCAACAGCGTGCGCGAGGGCGCCGAGAAGAAGGCGACGTCGACGCCCCAGAGGAACACCCCGACCACGGCGACAGCCGGATTTCGGGTGCCGACGTAGAGCGCAGCCGTCAGTCCGGAGAGCAGCACCGAAAGCGACAGCGCACGAGTGCCGGTGACCCGCTCGCCGAGGCGCGGGAGGGTGAGTCCGGTGATGACCAAGCCGACGCCAAAAGCCGTTTGCAACAGGGCGAAGAACGACGCCGGCCGGCCCAGCACGTCGCGCACGTAGATGGGCTCGACGACCACATAGGCCGCCCAGGTCACGAACACCACCGAAGACAACAGGAGGGTGAATCGCAGGGTCGGCACCCGGCGCACGAGCGCGAGGCCTTCACGGACTTCGGCCCACACCGTGCTGGGCGCGGTCGTCGGGTCAGCCGCCTCGGCCCGAGAAGAAAGGTGGCGCAACCGGAGGGGGAGCACGACGGCGATACCAATCGCGAAGGTCGCGGCATCGACGAGGAAGGCGCCCCGCAATCCCCACAACCCGATGGCGGCAGCCGCGACCAATGGACCGAAGACGATGGCCGACTCCGACGAGGCGCCGAGGAGAGCGTTGGCGGCCAGGAGATCGTCGTCCTCGACAAGCCGGGGCGGAAGGGTGTCGGCGGCCGGCATCGAGAACGCTTTCACCAGGCCGTGGACCACCCCGAGCGCAACCAATTGGCCGTACGAGTCGGCGAAGGCCATGGCGATCGCCGCGCCCGCACCGACGGTGTAGGCGATGACCAGCACCCGCTTGGCCCCGAAGCGGTCGATGGGCACGCCGGCGAACGGACCGATCAGCGCCGCCGGCAACGACCAGCCGAGCCCGATGAAGGCGATCTGCATCGGGCCGGAGTCGAACTCGTACGCGGCAAAGCCCCACAAGGCGACGAGCGCGGCCCAGCTGCCGATCCCATTCAGGGCCTGACCGAGGAACAACAACAGGAACTGGCGGGTGCGAAGGAGGTACATGGCCGAGGCCGAGGGTACCGAACGACAACCCCCAGGCCTTCACGCTTTCCGGGCTTCCGCCAAGATACGACCGTGCGGGTACTGATCTCCTCGACTTCGGGCTTCGGCCATGTGCAGCCGATGCTGCCCCTGGCATTGGCGCTGCGAGACGTCGGTCACGAGGTGCAGTGGGCCACGGGCGCCGACTCGTGCATCCGGATCGAGGCCGCGGGCATTCCGACAGCGGCGGTGGGCTTGACCAACCACGACCGCATCGCCAGATTCCAGCAGCGGTTCCCGGAGGCCGCCGACGTACAGGGCGAAGCACTTGCGGCCTTTATGTTCCCCCGGATCTTCGGTGACGTTGCGGCCCCGGCCGCCATCGACGGCCTCCTCGCGGTGGCCGAGACATGGGGGCCGGATCTGCTGATCCACGAGGCCGCCGAGTTCGCCGCTCCGGCTGTCGCCGCCCGCGTGGGCATTCCCAACGCTCTCCACGCGTTCGGTTTCGCCGTGCCGCTCGAGCGGATGACAGATGCCGCCGAACGAGCAGGGGCGATGGGTCACGTCGGCCTTGCCCCACGCCCGGTCGGTGGGTGTTACGACCACCTGTACATCGACATCTACCCGCGGAGCCTCCAGCCCGAGGACCTTTCGCACCTCGGGCGCCGAGTCTTCCGGCGACCGGCGTCGGGCGACGCGCTCCCCGGCGACCGCCTACCCGACGAAGTGGCGGCGATGATCGGCGTCGACCGACCACTCGTGTACCTCACCTTCGGGACGATCTTCAACGTGCACGAGACCTTCGGACGGGCGGTGGCCGCCTTGGCCGGCCTGCCGGTGAACGCCGTGGTCACCGTCGGCCCGGGCGGCGACCCGGCCGCGCTCGACCTGCGGGCGCCGAACGTGCACGTCGCCCGCTATGTACCCCAGAGCCTGTTCCTCGATCACACTGCCGCAGTGATCTCCCACGCCGGGTCGGGCACGCTCCTGGCCACCATGGCCGCCGGCATTCCCCAGTTGTGCCTTCCCCAGGCCGCCGATCAGTTCCGCAACGCCGCGGCGTGCGCCGGTGCCGGCGCCGGCCTGGCGCTGATCGGGTCCGAGGCCACCGAAGATGCAATCGCGTCGTCCGTCGAGCGCCTTCTCGCGGAAGATTCGTTTCGAGGCGGCGCCGCTTCCCTGGCGGACGAGATCGCCGCCATGCCAGATGCCGCCGCCCTCGTGCCCGTCCTCGAGGAATTGGCGCAAGCCGCCTCCTGACCCCGGGGACGGGTCAGCCGATGATGGAGGCGGCGAGGTCGGCGAGCGACGCCTCGGGGCGGGCGCCGACGTGAGAGATGATCTCGGCCGCGGCGAGGGAACCGAGGCGGCCGGCGAGGGCCAGGTCGTGTCCGGCGGCCAGTCCGTAGAGCACGCCGGCCGCATAGAGGTCGCCGGCCCCGGTCGTGTCGACGACCTCGTCGACGGGTTCGGCCGACACGACCTCGATGCGGTCGCCGCGTGCGAGCACCGAACCGGCGGCCCCTCGGGTCACGGCCGCCATCTCGACCATCGGACGGAGCCTCGCCAACGCCAGGTCGAAGTCGTCGGTCTCGAAGAGTGAGGTGATCTCCGCCTCGTTGGCGAAGACGATGTCGACCGAGGACTCGATCAACGACAGGAACTCGGCCCGGTTGCGGTCGACACAGAACGAATCGGACAGGGTGAACGCCACCTTCCGACCGGACTCATGGGCGACGGCCGCGGCCCGGGTGATGGCCTCCTTCGCCTCGGGCTGCTCCCACAGATAGCCCTCGAGATAGGTCACGGCGGCCGATGCCACGAGATCGTCCGGGACGTCACTGGGGCCGAGTTGGTTGGCGATGCCGAGATACGTGCTCATCGTGCGCTGGGCGTCGTCGGTGATCAGGACGAGGCAACGTCCGGTCGAGGGCCCTTCGACCGCCGGCGACGCCTCGAAGGCGACGCCGGCCGCCCGGATGTCATGAGCGAAGACCTCGCCCAACTGGTCGTCACGCACTTTGCCGACGAACGCCGAGCGTCCTCCGAACGAGGCAACGCCCACGGCCGTGTTGGCAGCCGAGCCCCCGCTGATCTCCTTTGCCGGACCCATGTCTCCGTAGAGCGCCGACGCTTCGGTGTCGTCGCAGAGGCGCATCGAACCCTTCTCCAGACCGTGACGATCGAGGATCGCCTGGTCCGCCTGGGCCAGCACGTCGACGATGGCATTGCCGAAGGCGAGCACGTCGTAAGTCGGATTGGGGGCCTGGCCGGCAGTCATGACTGCCTCTGGGCCGGCGGGCATGACTGCCTCTGGGCCGGCGGGCCGTTCGCATCGCTCATGGCCGGCGACAGTAGGCCACGTCGTAAAGTCTTTCGGATGGCTGCGCCTGTGTCGACCGAGTCCGAGTACCGCCTGCCCCGAACGGTCATCCCGCTGCACTACGAGCTGACCATCGCCCCCGATCTGCAGGCGTTCACCTTCGACGGCGTCGAGACGGTCACGATCGAGATCCACGAGTCGGTGCGGGAGATCGTGCTGAACGCAGTCGAGCTCGAGATCACCTCCGCCGTCCTCCGCTCAGGCGACATGTCCATCGACGGCACCGTGACGCTCGACGAGAAGACCGAGCGGGCCACCATCGCCCTGGCCTCGACGGCCGAGCCGGGCGAGTGGCAGCTCACCCTGGCGTTCACCGGCATCCTCAACGACAAGCTCGCCGGCTTCTACCGCAGCACGTTCAAGGACGGCGAAGGCAACGACCGCGTCATCGCCACCACTCAGTTCGAATCGACCGACGCCCGCCGGGCTTTTCCCTGTTGGGACGAGCCTGATTTCAAGGCCATCTTCGGCGTCACCCTCGTCGTCGACGAGGGCTTGACCGCCATCTCCAACGGCCCGGTCGAACGCGACACACCGCTCGAGCAACGACCGGGCAAGCGCGCCGTCACCTTCGTCGACACGATGAAGATGTCCACCTACCTCGTCGCCTTCGTCGTGGGCCCCCTCGAGCTCACCGACCCCGTCGACGTCGATGGCACGCCGTTGCGGGTGGCCTACGTTCCCGGCAAGGCCCACCTCACCGCCTTCGCCCTGGAGGCCGGCGCCCACTCGCTGCGCTTCTTCACCGAGTACTTCGCCCTCCCCTATCCGGGCGACAAGCTCGACCTGATCGCCCTGCCCGACTTCGCGTTCGGGGCCATGGAGAACCTCGGCTGCGTCACGTTCCGCGAGGTCCTCGTGCTGGTCGATCCGACCACGGCGACCCAGCCCGAGCTGCAGAACGTCACCGACGTGATCGCCCACGAGCTGGCCCAC
>JBKJLU010000369.1:0-2718 GCA_046596815.1 Acidimicrobiales bacterium
GCGAACCCGACGCCTGCGCAGCTCGGGCAGGGTCTCAGAGCCGCTGAGCTGCGGGGTGGCGCGGGCGGCCGCAACGGCGTCCATCAGGCGCAGACCCTCGAAGGCGTCTTTGGCGTAACGGACCTCGCCGTCATACACCTCGGCCAGGTCGGTCTCGACATAGGCGCGGGTCAGGGCCGCTCCACCAAGAAGCACCGGCCAGCGCGCAGCGAACCCGCGGGTGTTGAGCTCCTCGAGGTTCTCCTTCATCACGACCGTTGACTTCACCAGCAGCCCGCTCATGCCAATGGCGTCGGCGTCGTGCTCCTCTGCTGCGCGGATGATCTCGGCGATCGGTTGCTTGATGCCGATGTTGACGACCTCGAACCCGTTGTTGGACAGGATGATGTCCACCAGGTTCTTGCCGATGTCGTGCACGTCACCGCGCACCGTCGCCAGCACGATGCGGGCCTTCGCCTCGCGAGCCGAGCCGTCGGCGTTGCCCTCGATGAAGGGCTCGAGGTAGGCCACTGCGGCCTTCATCACCTCGGCCGACTGAAGCACGAACGGGAGCTGCATCTCGCCCTTGCCGAAGAGGTCGCCGACCACCTTCATGCCCTCGAGCAGGATGTCGTTGATGATGGCCAGCGGCTTGTGGCCGGCCGCCAGCGCCACGTCGAGGTCGGGGACGAGGCCGTCTCGGTCGCCCTCGATGATCCGGGTGGAGAGACGCTGCTCGATCGGCCAGTCCGTACGGTCCTCCTTCTCGATGCTGCCGGCCTTGACGCCGTCGAACATGCCGAGCAGCACCTGGAGCGGGTCGTAGTCGTCAGCGTCGCCCTTCTCGATCGCCCGGCGGCGGTCGTAGATGAGGTCGAGGCAGACCTGCTTCTGGTCCTCGGGGATGCGGGCCAGGGGGGTGATGCGGGCGGCGTGGACGATGGCCGAGTCGAGACCGGCCTTGTGGCACTCGGCCAAGAACACCGAGTTGAGCACGTGACGGGCGGCCGCGTTCAGGCCGAAGGAGATGTTGGACAGGCCCAGGGTGGTGTGGACCCCGGGGAGGTGCTCCTTGATGAGCTTGATGCCCTCGATGGTGGACATCCCGTCGCCGCGCGACTCCTCGATGCCGGTGGCCAGGGTGAGGGCCAGTGGGTCGAAGAACAGGTCGCCCGGCTCGAGGCCGTAGCGGTCCACCGCGATGTCGTGGATGGCCTTGGCCGCTCGGAGCTTCCACTCGGGGGTGCGAGCCTGACCCTCCTCGTCGATGCAGGTGCACACGACGGCGGCGCCATATTCGCGGGCCATGGCGAGGAAGCGGTCGAGGCGTGTTCCCTCGGCTGATCCGTCCTCGAGGTTGACCGAGTTGAGGATGGCCTTGCCCCCGATCCACTGCAGGCCGGCTTCGATCACGGGCGGCTCGGTCGAGTCGAGCATGATCGGAATCGTCACCTGGGTGGCGAAGCGCGACGCCAACTCGTCCATGTTCTCGACGCCGTCCTCGCCCACGTAATCCACGCACAGGTCGATCACGTGGGAACCCTCGGCGACCGCGTCCTGGCCCATGCGGACGCACGACTCCCACTCGCTGTCGAGCATGAGTTCCCGGAACTTCTTCGAGCCGTTGGCGTTGGTGCGCTCGCCGACAGCGAGGTACGACGGCGTCTGGTCGTAGGAGGTGTGGCTGTAGAGCGACGCCAATCCGGGATCGTCGGCGAAGTTGCGCACCGCCGGCGTCAGGTCACGACACTTCTCGACCACGTGACGCAGGTGCTCGGGCGACGTACCGCAGCAGCCTCCGACCACCGAGACGCCCATCTCCGTGATGAAGCGGGCGTGGAACTCGGCCAGCTCGGCGGGAGTGAGGTCGTAGTGCATCTTCCCTTCGACCACGGAGGGCAGGCCGGCGTTGGGAAGGCACGAGACAGGAGTGCGGCTGTGGGCGGTGATGTGGCGAAGATGCTCGCTCATCTCGCGCGGACCGGTGGCGCAGTTGAGTCCGATCACATCGGGCCGCATGGCGACGAGCGAGGTCACGGCCGCGCCGGTCTCGGTGCCGGTGAGCATGCGGCCCGTTTGCTCGATGGTCACCTGCACCTGGATGGGGACCTGGCGACCGACCGCCGCCATGGCCCGGCGCACGCCGATCATCGCCGCCTTGGCCTGCAACAGGTCTTGCACGGTCTCGATGATGAAGAGATCGACTCCACCCTCGAGCAGGCCGCGTGCGGCGATCTCGTAGCCGTCGCGCATGGGCGCGAACCGGATCCATCCGAGCGAGGGCATCGACTTGTTCGTCGGGCCGAGCGAACCGGCAACGAATCCGCCGAAACCGGATGCCACCTCTCGCGCGATCTCGGCCGACTTTCTGGCCAGCTCCTCGGCCCGGTCGCCGATGCCGTACTCGTCGAGGGCCCACGGCAGTGCGCCGAAGGAGTTGGTCTCGACGACGTCGACGCCGACCTCGAAGAACGAGCGGTGGAGGTCGGCGATCACGTCGGGCCGCGACTCGCACAGGATCTCGGGGCAGCCCTCGAGTTCGGGGCCGCCGTAGTCGTCGGCCGTCAGCTCCCGCACCTGGAGGTTGGTGCCGGTGGCGCCATCGAAGATGACGACGCGCTCGCGGACGGCGTCGAGGAAGGAGGAAGCCACCCCAAAAGTCTACGGGTCGCTCCCCGGACACCCCTACGGTTTGGCAGATGTTGACCGGTCGGCGGATCTCGAAGTCCTACGGATCGG
>JBKJLU010000136.1:0-11113 GCA_046596815.1 Acidimicrobiales bacterium
GAGGAGGTCGACCTCGGCGGGGCGCATGAAACGCTCGTCCATGACGACGTGGTCCTCGTAGTTCAGCCCCACGTGAGCGAACGCCAGCTGGCAGAACTCCCGCACCTGGTGGGTCTCGCCGGTGGCGAGCAGGTAGTCGTCCAGCTGATCTTGCTGGAGCATCAGGTACATCGCCCGGACGTAGTCGCCGGCGAATCCCCAGTCCCGCTGCGCGTCGAGATTCCCGAGGGCGAGCTGGTCCTGCAGACCGAGCTTGATGCGAGCGACGGCATGGGTGATCTTCCGGGTGACGAACTCGATGCCGCGACGGGGTGACTCGTGGTTGAACAGCATCCCGCTCGACGCATGCAGCCCGTAGCTCTCGCGGTAGTTGATCGTGATCCAGTGGCCGTAGACCTTGGCCACGCCGTACGGCGACCGGGGGTAGAGCGGGGTGCTCTCCTTCTGCGGCACCTCGACGACCTTGCCGAACATCTCGGACGAGGACGCCTGGTAGAAGCGGATCGCGGGGTCGACGATCCGAATGGCGTCGAGGAGGCGGGTCACGCCGAGGGCCGTGGTCTCGCCGGTGAGGACGGGCTGCGTGAACGAGGTCTGCACGAACGACTGCGCAGCCAGGTTGTACACCTCGTCGGGGCGGTTCTCCCGGAGGACGTTGATCAGTGACGCCTCGTCGTGGAGGTCACCGGGCACGAGCTCGATATGGTCCTGGATCGGGGTGATCCGGTCGAAGTTCATCGCGCTGGCCCGGCGGAACATCCCGATGACCTCGTAGCCCTCTTCGAGGAGGAGCTCGGCTAGGTAGGAACCGTCCTGGCCGGTGATCCCGGTGATGAGTGCGCGCTTGGGCATAGGAGGAGTGTCGTCGCCTGACGCCCAGCTGTCTGCCAACTGGGTTGGCACGCGACAATGATCCTCGTGGTGGCCCCGGAGAACCTCGGCGCTCGCATCGCGCAGCTGCGGGGGGCGCTCGGATGGACGCAACAGGAGCTGGCCGACCGCCTCGGCATCTCCCGCGTGGCGGTGTCGCATCTCGAGGCCGGCATGTCGACTCCGGGTGAGCGAACGATCGCTCTCCTCGCGGGGCTGTGCAAGCTCGAACCCCACGACCTGGTCAGCGGCACCAACTACCCGATGGCGAAGGCCGAGCGACTGCCGGTGGTCGTCTGCCGCTACACCGAGGTCGAGCTGCAGCTGCGTCTGCTGGAGCTCGACGAGGAGCGGGGCATGGACGCCGTGCGACGATCGACGTGGGTCGAGCGCCTCCGCGTCCTGGGCAAGGAGACGCACGACCGACGGGAGGGCGAGCTGCTGGCCGCAGCCCGCTCCCGCCTCCGCCCCGCCTGAACCCCATCCTCCCCGTTCTGGCAGCGGGATTCCGCCGCCGAAGGCGGGATCCCGCTGCCAAAAGGATCGGTGGGGCTAGTTCTGGAGTTGAAGGACCTCGGTTGCGACTTCGCCCAACTCGTCGGCCCACGACGCGGGCTCGGCCGCGGGCACCAGGACGAACTTGGAGAAGCCGACCTCGCAGAAGCGCTCGAGTTGGGCTCGCAGGGCCGGCAGTCCGGAGGGCACGACGTCGGACGGATCACCGTCGGGGCGGCGGGCCTGCAGCACCGCCGCCAGCCGCTCGGGCAGTGCCTCGCCCCGGTTGTAGATCACCAGTGCACCCCAGTGCTCGCCCTCGATCTCGCGTCCTGCGGCCGCCGCCGCTTCCTCGACGACGACGCGACCGGACGCCGCTTCGGCCGGCGAGCAGAACGACGGCAACCAACCGTCGCCGAGTCGGCCGACCCGCCGGAGTTCGCTCGGCGCTCGTCCGCCCAACCACACCTCGAGGGGCGACTGCACGGGCTTCGGGCGAATCGACATCCCCCGGTAGGAGAAGAACGTTCCGTCGTGGTCGACCGACTCCTCCGACCACAGACGGCGCAACAACGGCAACGCCTCGTCGAAGCGCTTGGCCCGCTCGGTGCGTTCGACGCCGAAGGCCTGCTGCTCGTCACCGTCGGCCACGCCCAGTCCGAACGCCGGCAACAACCTCCCGTTCGACAAGTGATCGAGCGACGCCAGTTCCTTGGCCAAGAGCACGGGATTCCGCCCCGGCAGCACCAACACCGAGAACCCGAGCTTGAGCCTCTTCGTCCGGCCGGCCGCCACCGAGAGACCGACGATCGGATCGATGGCACCGCCCGTCACCCGCTCGCTCAACCACAGGGAGTCGAAGCGGTTGGCCTCGAGGCCGTCGACGAGATCGGCGAAGCCGGTGCCACCACCGACCGACGTCCCCGTTCCCAGACCGAACCCGATACGGATCTTCACGGACTCATCTCGTCAACGACCCGTCCATTCGGGTGGGCGCTTCTCGGCGAACGCAGCAAGCCCCTCCTGGGCGTCGTCGGTCAACGTCGTCAGCGTCAGTAGCGGATGGAGGTGGGCCAGTGCGTCGGCGGCGGCGCGGTCCCACACCTCGTAGAACGAATCGCGTCCCAACTTCACGATGGCCGGCGACTTGGAGGCGAGCGCGACCGCCAGTTCGTCGACGGCGTCGTCCAGCTCGGCGACGGGCACGACCCGGTTCACGAACCCGATCCGGTCGGCCTCCTCGGCGCCAACCCGCCGGCCGGTGAGCATGAGTTCGAGCACCTTCTTCGGCGGCATCGACCGCATCAGCGGCACCGTGATCATGAACGGCCACAGACCGACGTCGATCTCGGGCGTGCCGAACTGGGCGTCATCGGCGGCGATGACGAAGTCGCACGCCAACGCCAGGCCGAAGCCGCCGGCGAGGGCGAACCCGCGCACCCGAGCAATGGTCGGCTTGCCGAGGGCGTAGAAGTCGAGGAAGAGCGCGGCCAATCCACCTCGCGCCTCGTGCAGTTCGAGCAATGCCGCGCCCGCCATGCCGCCGAGGTCGGCGCCGGCGCAGAAGGCCTTGTCACCTGCCCCGGTGAGCACCACGACCCGGACGTCATCGTCGGCCTTGGCCTCGGCCACCACCTCGCGCAAGCGGGCGATGACGTCCCACGACAAGGCGTTCCGGCGGGCCGGCCGGTTGACCGTGATGCGAGCGACGCCGGCCTCGACGGCGTAGAGGACCTCGTCTCCACCGTCCACGCTGTCCGCGTCGCTCACGGGAGCGGACGCTACCGTTTCTCCTCCGTGTTCATCGTGGTCGCCATCTTCGCCGGGATCGCCATCGGCCTTCTGCGCGGCGGTCGCTTCGAGAACCTCGGGGCGGCGACGTTCCGTCTCTGGCCACTGCTCGTCCTCGGCGTCGTCGTGCAGGGAGCGGCCGCGTTCACGGCCGACGGAGCTGTCGCCCTCATCCTGGCCAGTTACGCCATTCTCGTGCTCTTCGCCGCCGTCAACATCCACCACGCCGGCATGGGTGTCGTGCTCGTCGGGGTCGCCCTCAACTTCGTCGTCATCGCCGCCAACAGCGGCATGCCCGTACGGGCCGACGCCATCGTCGCCGCCGGAATCGTGAAGCCGAGCGAGATCCAGAACCTCGACTTCGGCTCGAAGCGGCACCTCGAGCGGCCGGACGACCGGCTGACCGTGCTCGGCGACATCATTCCCGTACCGGTGGCCGGCGAAGTCCTCAGCTTCGGCGACCTGGCCATGGCGGTCGGGGTCGCGACCGTGCTGGTCGGGCTGTTGCGGCGGCGAAACCCCCGCGCCGTTCGCGCCGACTGATTCAGCCGGCGAGGGCGGGGAGGGTCTGCGTCGCCAGGTAGCGGTTGAGGGCGTGCAGGGTCGCCCGCACGGCCGCCTGCTCGACGGTGGCACCGGCGGCGACGCCGTAGCGCGGACCCGAGGTCTCCGATGCCAGCACCAACATCACGCCCTCGCCGAGCACGTGCTCGAAGAGCGCCGCCGCCTCGACATGGAACGGCACCGTCGCCCCGAGCCCGTGCAGCGCATCGAAGGTGGCCGAGGCCGCTGCCGTCGGATCGGTGCCCTTGGCCCGGCCGATGGTGCGAAGGCTCTCGAATCCGAGGTGGACCTCGATCTCGTCGTCGACGCCTTCTCGCAGATGCACCTCGAGGAGGCGGATGCGTGAGGGTCGCATGCTCCCGGCGATCTCGATGGCGTACGCCTGATCGAGGTGCACACGACAGATGCGCTCGGCCTGGAAGCGAACCGCAGCCGGGTCGGAGCTGGCCAGCGCGTACACCTGCACGTGCAACAACTCGGAGCTGTCGTCGAAGCCGATGAAGGCGACGTTGGGGATGCGCCGGAGCTCGAGTTCGAGCAGGTCGAGATTCCTCATCGTGGCTTTCCTTCGTAGAGTCGGCTGTCGGCGACCCGGGACAACTCGGCCGGACGATGCCCATCCGCAGGGGCGAGGGCATAGCCAGCGGACAGGGTGACCTTGGCCTCGGGCACGGCCCGCTCGATGGCCTGCTCCAAGCGCTCGACCAGTTCGGCCACTGCGCCTTCGCGCACGTTCGGCAGGATCAGGGCGAACTCGTCGCCTCCGATACGGGCGGCGGCGTCGCCCACCCGCAATCGCTGTCGCAACTCGGCACCGACCGTCTGCAGCGTGACGTCGCCGGCGGCGTGGCCGAGACGGTCGTTGACCTCTTTGAAGGCATCGAGATCGAGCAACACCAGGGCAAAGGGCCACTGGTAGCGCTCGGACTGGGCGCACGAGTTGGCCAGCACCTCGTCGAAGGCTCGTCGGTTCAGCAACCCGGTCAGCGGATCGTGGAGCGAGTCGTGTCGGGCCACGTCGAGGCGCAGGGCCAGCGAACACAGTTGGGTGACGCTGCTGGCGACGGCGCCGTCAACCGATTCCGGGGTGGCGTGGACGCCGGGTGCACCCGATCGGACGAGTTCTCGTGCCCAGGCCGACTCGAGCGGTCGGCGGCCGGCCCCGAAGGCCTGGCGGCCGAGGGGGCCGTCGTCCACGATGACCAGAAGCTCGTCGGACTTGCACCGCTGCTGCATCCGATCCAGTGACCGATAGACGAAGTCGATGCCGCTCTCCGACCCTGCCAACTCGGCCGTGACCGAGGCCAAGAGACTGGTTTCGCTTTCGGCGGGGGCGGCCAGAACGGCCAGCGCCTCCGGCGGGCTCACCGCCGCAGATATCTCCGCATTCCGAGTCTTCTTCCGCCATCCCACACGTTCAGTATTCGCCACGAACCTGCGGCCTCCTGCAAATACACCACGGAGCGTGAGATTTGGGCGGTTAGCGGCAATCGCCCGATTCGTGAGCATGGTCATCGCTCGAGGCCGCCGCCGCCACGAGAGCGAATGCCGAACTCGACCGCCGGGCTTCTTCGAGGATCCCGGGACGGCGGTCGTGCAAGGCCAGCAGGGCGATGGCGGCCGTGCGTTCGACGCCGGTCCGATGGGTGCGGAGCACGGCGGTGAAGGGGTCCTGGAGGGCGCCGGACTCGGCCAGGTCGTCGAGCGTGCTGCAGACCCGGATGATGGCGGCGTCGAGCGCCGGTTCCTCGTCGTGGCCACCGACGGTCCGCTCGACGAGATCGGCCACGTCGTGCAGGAACCCCGTGCCCCGCAGGAGCTCGCCACTGATCCGCCGCAGTTCGTCGAGGTCGAGGGGGCCCGACCGCTCGTCGATCTCGTCCAGGGAGATGTGGCCGATGTGGTGCAGGCGGGCCGCCGTGGCCACCCGCTCGATGTCGGCCACGTCGAGGCCCAGCCTCGCTCCCAGGGCGCGGGCGTAGACCGCCGTCCGCTCGCCGTGGCCGAGGGGGCTGAGCCCCGCGACTTCGGGCAGGAGCGACAGCGCCTGCGTGGTCTGGGCGTAGGTTCGCCGGGCACTGGCCAGGCGGCCGAACGAGTACTTGGTGACGAGCAACGGCACCGCCGCCACAGGAGCCAACGCCGGACTCTTGGTGTAGGCGATGGCCAACAGGGCGGCCGCCGACAGGAGGGTCACGTAGAGGCCACCGACGAGGTGGAGCGAGCGCTCGCGAAGCAACAGATCGACTCCGAGGTACGCCCCTCCCACAAGCCCGACCTCGGCGAGGATGGCCGAGTCCGACTCGCCGATGGGCACGAGGGAGGCCACGAGCGAGAGGGCGGCCACCCCGGCGGCGCCTCCGGCGATCACCGCCACCAACTCGGTCAGGGGTCGATGGGGCGCCAGCACGAAAGCCACCAGCGCGAGCACACCCACCGCTTCGAGCGGAGCAACGAACACGATGGTGGCGAGAACTCCTGCGACCCCGAGCGGGGCCCGCCCGCCCGCCGGGAGTTCGACGTCGACGAGCAGGCCCAGGGCGCCGAGCAGCGCGACGGCGGCGAGAATGGCCAACCGCCGCTCGCCGCTGGCCGCCGTTCCTGCAGCGGCCAGGGCGACGACGGCCGCCGGGATCCAGGGCGCGAGGGAGGTCGAGCGGCTCGTCATGCGGCGCCGACCCGATCGCCGAGCCCGGCGGATCCGACGCCGGCCACCGGAGGCTTGACGTCGAAGTGCACGGCGTCGACCTCGTGTCCGAGCCCGTGTTGCTCGCCCCGGCTGGTGATGGCGGTGACCAGCGCGGCCACGCAGTCAGGATGGAACTGCGTGCCCGCCTTCGACTGCAACTCCTCAAAGGCGACGTCCATGGTCAGCGCCCGCCGGTAGGACCGGGTCGAGGTCATGGCGTCGAAGGCATCCGCCACGGCCACGATGTAGGCCTCGATCGGACGTTCGTCGGTGCCCCCGTATCCGCCCCCGTCATAGCGGGCGTGGTGGCCGGAGGCGGCGGCGGTCATCGGCTTCAGGAAGTCGACGAGGCCGAGGATGTCGATGCACACGTGGGCATGACGCTGGACCCGTTCGAACTCCTCATCGGTGAGCTTGCCCGGCTTGTTCAGCAGGTGCTTGGGCACGGCCAGCTTGCCGATGTCGTGCATGAGCGCGGCCTGACGGAGGTGCTCGAGGCGCTGGTGAGAGAATCCCAACTCTTCGCCCATATAGAGGCTGTACCGGCAGACCCGGCGAGTGTGGCGGGCCGTGTAGTCGTCCTTGGCCTCGATGGCTCGGAGGAAGACGTTGATGGTGGCTTCGTGGGCCTCGCTCAGCTGCAGGTAGGAGCCGAAGGCCTCTCGGGCGATGACCACCGGCACCAGGAGGAGCAGCACCGCGAGTGGTCCGAGGGTGGCGTAGAGCTGCCCGACGAAGGTGCCGAGCAGCCCGAAGGCGAGGTAGTTGGGAAGCGCAGGGCGCATGTCGGCCCACACCCGACGTGTCTCGGCGCCGCTGAGAATGACGGTGAACGGAAGAACGAGTCCGACGTTGACGATGCCGAAGGCCAGCCCGGTGAGGACCACGCGGACGAGAGTGGGCAGCCCGGCGCTCACGCGGTAGGCCTCGGCGGCGGCGGTGGCGGAGAGGAGGTACTGGCTGCAGTTGGCGACGAGCGCGGCGTACCTGCGCTCGCGGAAGGTGGCCATCGTCAGTCCGCTCCAGAGCCCGACCATCGCGGCACCGAACACCAGGCCCCGGTCGTCGAAGGCGGCGATGGCGGCCATGACCACCATGAAGCTGGGGCTCACGTCGATGTTCGAGGGCAGCAACACTGCGCCGTGCTTCGCCCAGAGGATGAGGGCCACGAAGAAGACGAGGGTCACCGGATCGGGAAGATCCGGACGCATCGCCAATGACCCCACGACCAGGATCAACGCCGCCGACGCGTAGGCGGCCGCCAGCACTCGGCCGCTCACAGTCGCTCCAGACGATGATTCCATTCGCACCCGCAGCACTCCAGCACTTGGCGCCAACCCGTCGAGAGAGAGGCGGCAGAGGCCCACCTGGTTGGTACGCATGCACCGTGGACTACCGGATACCGAAGCCGGCGCCGCCGGCCAGAAGCAGGCCGACAAGGCTGGTGGCGATGGCAGCGACGCGGACGAAAAGCTTCTTCTTCATGGAAAACACCTCCCCTCGCAATTTGGTCGCCCCGTGTCCGCTAGGACGGGGTTCGATCCGCTCCGCTGGGTGAGGCTCAGGGCATCGAGCCCCTGCCGTCTCTCTCTCGTGGGTTGTCAAAGAACGAACGGGCGCTCTGGATCGAACGCTCGTTTGTTGTCGAGAGCTTCGGGTGAAATGCCCCGAAAGAGCTGCCCTGTCCGATTCCAGACGGTACGTCAGTGTCCCGTTCAGGTCGATAGCCCGGATGGACTATTTGGGAAAATAGTCACACTGCCGACCTTCAGAACGGTAAGTGCACACCTACAACATTGTCAACAGTGTTCACTCCTGCCCCGGAGAAAAAGAGCCTCGCCGGACGCTGGGTCCGCGTCCGGCCGACCATCCACCGGTACCGTCGAACTCGTGCAGACGACCGGTGGGGTGGACAGCGATGAGCTCGAACAGGAGATCTGCCGCATCGCCGAGGTGACGGCGGCCAGGGTGGTGACCGAGGGCGACGGCCGGATCACCGAGGTGCACATCCTCTCGTCGCCGCACAAGCACGCCAAACAGATCGTGCGCGACGTGCAGTCGGTCGCCATGGCGACCTTCGGCCTCGACCTCGATCGTCGCATCGTGTCGGTCGTCCAGCTCGACGCCGTGGCCTCGAGCTCCGTCTCCGGACCAGACGACGACATCGACCTCGACGACCTCGACCGCTTGCGCATCAACGTCGACGGCGTCACGGCCGACCGAGCCGGGCTGCAGTGCACGGTGCGTGTCGTCCTCAGCCGCGGCGAACAGCGCGCCACCGGGACGGCCGAGGGACTCGTCGCCACCAGCAGCGTGCTGCGACTGGTGGCCCAAGCCACCATCGCCGCGCTCCGTCATCTCGAGCCGGCGGCCATGCGGGCCGACGTCGAGACCGCCACGATCATCCGTCTCGGCGAGCGCGCCGTCGCGATCACCAGTGTGATCGTCGTGGTGCCGCCGTACGAGGAGGTCATCTCCGGTTCGGCCATGGTCCGTCCCGCCGGCGAGTTCGATGCCGTCGCCCGCTCGGTCCTCGACGCCACCAACCGACGCCTGATCCAGCTGCGCTGAGCCAGACCGCAGCGGTTCTGTCGTTCCGTCTCGGCGGAACCGACGGCGTGTCGATCGAGGCGGAAAAATGGTGCGCTGCGCTTGGCAGCCTTGGTTTCGAGGTGCGCACCATCGCCGGCGAGGGCACGGCCGACGTAGTGGTTCCGGGACTCGGTCGGATGCCGTCGACCATCCCACCCTCCCGACGCTCGCTC
Source organism: Acidimicrobiales bacterium (assembly GCA_046596815.1). Lineage (GTDB taxonomy): Bacteria > Actinomycetota > Acidimicrobiia > Acidimicrobiales > CADCTF01 > DATLED01. The sequence goes on from JBKJLU010000136.1 coordinate 9,175, forward strand.
GCCGAGGCCGTCGCCGCGGCGGTGGAACGAGTCGACGTGGTCGTGGTCGAGAACCTGCTGTCGCTCCCCCTGAACCCGGCAGCCGCGGCCGCCGTCGCCTCCGCCCTGCGGGGGCGGCCGGCGATACTTCGCCACCACGATCTGGCCTGGCAACGGCCGCACTTCGCAACGCTCGGCTACGAGGTGCCGGACGATCCGCGGTGGGCCCACGTCGCCATCAACTCGCTGAGCGCGACCGAGCTGGCGGCCCGTGGCATCGATGCGGCCGTGCTGCACAACCGCTTCCCGCTCGACGGCTGGACCCGCGACGTTTGGGCTGCCAATCGCAGGGACCGGTTGCTGTTGCTGCATCCGGGGCGCGCCATCCCTCGCAAGGATGTGGCGGCCGCCGTGCACCTCGCCGAAGCGCTCAGCGCCACCTACTGGCTCACCGGTCCGGCGGAGGACGGGTACGACGACGAGCTCGATCGGATCCTGTCTGCGGCTCGCTGCGAGGTGCGCCGCGATCGGCCCCCTTCGATCGCCGATGCGTACGCGCAGTCGCACGCCGTGGTGTTCCCGTCGACGTGGGAGGGATTCGGAAACCCGGTGATCGAGTCGGCGTTGGCCCGTCGCCCGCTCGCCGTGCGCCCCTACCCCGTCCTCGTGGAGGACATTGCCCCCTTCGGCTTCCGGTGGTTCGGCCACGACGACGCCGATGGTCTCCGCCGGTTCCTCGCCGATCCCGACGAGACGTTGCTCGACCACAACGAGGCCATCGCCCGGGCTTCGTTCGGCACCGATCGACTGCCGGGAGAACTCGCCTCCGTGCTAGAGCGGGTGTTGTGATCCCGGATCCGGTGCTGGTTCGCAGGGCCCAGATGGACCGGCTGGCGCGACTCGGGCAGCGAGTGGGCTACCTCTTCCTACTCGTGGCCGTCCTCGGCTTCTTCGCCGGCCTGTTCACCAATTACGGCGTCTGGGGACCGATCGTCATCGCCGCCATGGCCGCCTGCACCCTCACGCTGGCGCCGGCGATCGTCCTCGGGTACGCCGTGAAGGCCGCCGCTCGCGAGGATCGTGAGCGCGGCGCGACCTCCTGACCGCATCGGCTGGGCGGGCTCCGGTCGTTTGTGAAACGATCGGGGCCGTAACTGACCAGTTGTCTTCTCGTCTCTAGAATTTTCTCGTCCTTCAGGGGGAACCACCACATGACCAAAGGCGCCGTCCACGTCGGGCTCGATCAGCCGCTCGAGATCCGCGACGACATCGAAGTCGCCGCCCCCAAGACCGGGGAGCTGAAGGTCCGGATCGTCGCCTCAGGCGTCTGCCACTCCGACCTGTCAGTGCAGAACGGCACCATCCCGCTGCCCCCGCCGATCGTGCTCGGCCACGAGGGCGCAGGCATCATCGAAGAGATCGGCGACGGCGTCAGCGGATTCGCGGTCGGCGACCACGTCGTGTTGACCTTCGTCCCCGAGTGTCAGCAGTGCTTCTTCTGCAAGCGGGGCCAGGGCTTCATGTGCGAGCAGAGCGCCGCCCTCAACATGGGCGGCATGCTCGACGGCACCAAGCGCCTCAGCTCCGGCGGCACGCCCCTCAGCCAGATGGCTGGATGTGGCACGTTCAGCGAACTCACCGTCGTCCCCTCGATCAGCGCCGTGAAGATCGACAAGGAGATCCCGCTCAAGAGCGCCGCCCTGCTGGGCTGCGGCGTGCAGACCGGTGTCGGCGCGGCCACCAACACGGCCAGCATCCGCAAGGGCGACACCGTGGCCGTCATCGGTTGCGGCGGCGTCGGCCTCAACGTCATCCAGGGCGCCCGCATCGCCGGCGCCGAGCGCATCATCGCCATCGACATGGTCGAATCCAAACTCCAGTTGGCCAAGGAATTCGGGGCGACCGACTTCATCAACGCCGGCGAGGGCAACCCCGTGGCCACGGTGCAGAGCCTCACCTC
>JBKJLU010000186.1:0-2764 GCA_046596815.1 Acidimicrobiales bacterium
CGCGGAGGTGCGCCAGGCGGGAAGAGTTCAGCGAGGCGACGCTGTGGCCCTCGGCTGAGCAATCCCCGCCGGTCAACGTCTGCCGGTGCGCCGCGACCTATCGACGATCGCCGAGACCACCAAGCCGACAGCCAGGAACGCGCACGACAGCGCAAGCATCTCCAAGTCCTGCCGGAACAACACCGGCCGGTACTGCAGCGGCAGCAGAGCCTCGGAAGCGAGCGTCGCAAGTGTCGCCGCCACCAGTACCGGGTGGGTCAGCAACGACTTCGGTGGAGCCGTCCCGCCCGGATTGAGATCGTCCATTGGTCCGTCCTGCGCGTGGAACGAGCCCTGGAACGATACGTCCAAGCCCGCACGAGTGCGGCTCTGCTCTGCGGCGTAGGGTCCCGTGACGCAGGGCCGATCAGCGGCCGGGCACGGGAGGTAACAGCCATGCCACCGGCGGTCGTTCTTGACTGGACGGCGTGAGCGGTTCCATGAATCATCACTACGCTGGCTCTACGGCGTCTCGGATCTGACTCCCGAGGGGAGGGACGCTGATCGAGTCGGGTGACGACGGGTCAGCGTTCACGTGGCTCCAGTCAACGCCACCGGCGCCCCGGCACGCCCGGCGTTGCTGTTGACGTGGACGGAAGGCGGACTTAGCGTCCGCGACGTGAAGGCGAACACACCTCAAACGCGACCCATCCGATCAGTGCGGACCACGCTCATCAGCCTTGTCGGGCTGATTGCGGCCCTCGTTGGCACTGGTGTTCCATCGCCAGGCGGCGCCGCTCCAGCAGCTGGTGTCGAGGCTCAGTCGGCCGGACCCTCGGCGTCGCGGCCCGCTGGTCAGGCATATTGGTTGGTGGCTTCTGATGGCGGCGTGTTCGCGTTCGGCGACGCCGGCTTCTTTGGTTCTACTGGCGGCACGCGACTCAACCAGCCGGTCGTCGGCTCCGCCGCTCATGTCGATACCCGTCCGTTCGAGGCGTGGATCATTGACCAAGTGCTGCCGGCCGGCAAGATCCACATCTACGACGGCCGCAAGTTGTCGCACCTTCCGGCGACGACGGTTGCCGAGGTCGTCGACCTGTCCGGTGCAGCGGCTGCCCTCTGCGTCGCCCAGACGGGCACGTCCCCGACCCGTGCCCACATGCTCATGTTCAACGAAGCCGGCACGCAGGCCGTCATCGCCTATGTCGGAAGCGGCCATGTCCTCTTCCTTGACGCGGCGACGCGCGCGCCCGTCCAATGCCTGCGGGCGAGCGCGGGCGCCGGTGGCGCCCGCCAGGCGCACGCCGCAGTCCCCGCTGCGGGGGACCGTTACGTCGTGGTGGCCAACCAGAACGGCAAGCTGCTCGAGCGCCTCAGCACCGATGCCGACGGCGACGGACGGCCCTACGAGAACGCCGCCGACATCGCCCCCGAACCGGGCGCGACCCTCGACCTCGAGAACTGCACGACGCCCAGCGGCGCGGCGTGTCAGAGCCCGAGTCTGCGTCCCGACAACGCCCCGATCTGTCCGATCATCGACTCCACCGGCCGGCTGGCCTTCGTGACCCTGCGCGGTGGAGGGATGCTGGTCGTCGATCTCACCACGACGCCGATGGCAATCGTGGCTGAATACGATGCCGCCACCGTGCATCCGAACGGCTGTGGTGGCGTAGAGCGGGCGGGACGGATGTACATCAACTCGGGTGGCGGCACCCCGACGAACCCCACCGAGTTCGACGTCTACTCCTTCCCGCTCTCCGGGTTCCCGACTTCCGGTTTCAACGCTCCAAACCAGCCGCAGCCCACGGTGATCGTGTCCCGCGACGTGGGCAATCACGACTCGCATGGCATGGCACTGGTGCCGACCCTTGCCGCTGGAGGCCAGTTCATCTGGGCCGCCGACCGGTTTGCCAACACCATCGACGTCATCGAAACTCCGGGCGACTCGCCGCTCGGCACGTTCGCGCTTGCCGGCTCCGCAAGCGCGGATCCCGCTCCCGACCTCTTCGCCATGGCGCCCGGCGGGGCCTTCGCCTTGGTGTCGCTGCGAGGGCTGTGTCCGCAAACCGCCAACGCCGCAGGCGTGAACAACGCAGTCGGGGCGACACCGGGGATCGGTGTCATCGTCGTGCGGGGAGGCGGTCTCAGCGGTGAGCTGGTCGGAGTGGCCCCCATCACCGAGCCCGCACCCGCCGGGTTTGACTGTCCGACTCGCAGCGACGACGCGCCGGGCAGCATCACCAACCGGGCCGACCCGCATGGGATCGCCATCCGGATGAAGTAGCGAGGGATTAGGAAAAGGCGAGCGTGCCGTCGTCGAGGTCGACGCTGGCAAGGGCCGTCTTCTCCTCGGCGTACTCGAGCCCCCACGTCCACGGATCACGGTCGCCCTGCTTTGGCATGCGGTGCATCGTTCGCATCATGTACCCGGGGTTGAAGTTTGCCGGATCGACCCACGTGATGAGCGCCATCTCGGCGTCGTCGGGTCGCAGTTCGGGGACAACGCTCCTCGCTCCACGGGCTTCCATGTGGGCCAGCAGTCGGCACACGAAGTCGCTGATGATGTCGGCGCGGAGCGTCCAGCTGGCGCGGAAGTACCCGAACACGTAGGCGAGGTTCGGAAGCTCCGTGAACATGATCCCCCGGAAGGTCACGAGGTCCGCAGGGTCGATGTTCTTTCCGTCGACGAAGAGATCGATGTCGCCCATGACTGCGAGGTCGAACCCGGTTGCCGTGATGACCACGTCCGCTTCGAGATGCTCGCCTGAGCTCACGGTGATCCCGG
>JBKJLU010000061.1:0-3219 GCA_046596815.1 Acidimicrobiales bacterium
GTTCTTCACCTGCAGCCGTGGGACCTTCGCCTCTAGCCCGTACGGAGATGCCATGCGACAGTCGGTCTATCCGTTGAGGAGGATCTCGGGGATGACCCACCGGTCGATTGTGCTCGCGATATGCGTGATGTGAGGGCTGATGAGCCTTGTACCCGGCGTGGTCATGGAGCGCAGCGGCCCAACGCAGATGGCGCCGTCGCGGTATCCGCTGTTCCGTCGGGACGCTCTATGACGCCCTCGCGGACGGCCTTTCAGATGCGTTGGGCTGCGTGATCCCCCAGGCAGTTGCGCCGGCGGCGGTGACCGAGACGCACTCTGGCATCGTGTTCTTTGTCGGCGACCGTGCGTACAAGTCGAAGAAGGCCGTCGACCTCGGTTTTCTCGACTTCACCACCCTCGCATCGAGGCGGGAGGCGTGTCACCGCGAGGTCGAACTGAATCGGCGTCTCGCTCCCGACGTCTACCTCGGGGTCGCCGACGTGCTCTCCCCGATCGGCACCGTGTGTGAGCACCTCGTCGTCATGCGGCGCATGCCGGATGACCGCCGCCTCAGTGCACTTGCTGCCGGCGGCGCCGCCCTCGACGAGGAAGTGGCGATCGTGGCGCGCATGATGGCGACCTTCCACGAGTCGATGCCGACGCTCCCAGTGGCCCAGCGGGCCGCCACTGTCACCGCAGTACAGGGACGATGGGACCAGCTTGTGGACGCCTTGTCCGGGCAGGAGTTCGATGGGGATGACACTCGCGCCATGATGGAGCGCGTCGCCGAGCTGTCCCGTCGATACCTCGCCGGTCGGGCGCCGTTGTTCACCGAACGCATCGACGCGGGTCGAGCGCGAGACGGGCACGGCGACCTCTTGGCCGACGACATCTTCCTTCTCGAGGACGGACCCAGAATTCTGGACTGCCTGGACTTCGACGAGAACCTCAGGTGCGGTGACGTCCTCGCCGACGTCGCTTTCCTGGCCATGGATCTCGAGCATCTCGGCCGGGACGATCTCGCCCAGGAGTTTCTCTCGGCCTACCGCGATCAAACGGGCGACCGATGGCCCAGCTCGCTCGCACACCACTACGTCGCCCAGCGCGCTCTCGTCCGTTCGAGCGTCTCGTTCATTCGCGGTCGACAAGGTGACCCGGCGGCGGCATCCATCGCGTCGTCGCTGCTCGGGCTGAGCTTGCTACACCTCGAGAAGGGGCGGGTCCGGCTCGTCGTGGTCGCTGGCCTTCCGGGGACAGGGAAATCGACCGTCGCCGCCGGCGTCGCACTCGAGCTCGGAGCGGTGCTGTTACGAACAGACGAGTTGCGGAAGACGCTCGTGCAAGGCGACAACGACGGCCGGTACGAGCCATCGGCGACCGAGCACACGTACAAAGAGCTCCTCGGTCGCGCTCGCGAGCTCCTCGAACGGGGCGAGAGCGTCGTTCTCGACGCAACCTGGCGGTCGGAGACCCATCGTGTCGAGGTTGTCTCCCTCGCCCGTGTCCTGACAGCAGATCTGACCATCGTCCAATGCGTCATCCCTGACGCCACGGCCGACGCTCGGATCGAGGCGCGGCATCGCGGCGGAACGGATCCCTCGGACGCGACCACCGAGGTCGCTGCCACCATGCGTCGATCCTGGCGCCCATGGCCGGCGGCGCAGGTCGTCGAAACGAACGAGGGGCCGGAGACATCGATCGCCGCGGCACTGCGAATCATTCGCACCGACGAGCAGTCGGAACGTTCCTGAACGATCTCGGTTCGATAGTGCATACCAGGGCCTTCTTTCTATTTGCGATGGGACCTTCGCCCCTACTGCAGCACCGCACCGAGGCACAGCGTGGGGGTCATGGATGTCCTCATGACTCAGGCGAGCTCCACCGGCGGGGCCGCAGCTGCCGCCAGCCTCATTCGCCGTGGCCACAACGTCGTCGTCTGCCATCCAGGCGGGCAGGAGCACTGCGTGGCCCTGTCCGGCGGGAGGTGCCCTCTCGATGTCTTTGCCATCGACGCTGCCGTCGTCATCCGCTCATACGACGCGCGGAGCCTTCCGCTCGAAGATGGCGCAGTGTGCGCTGCGCGCCGCGGCCTGCCACTGGTGGTTGGCGGTGATCCGTTCGGGAATCCGTTTGCGAGGTGGACATCGGCAGAGGAGGAAGGAGCCGACGTTGCGCTTACCGTGGAGACGGTCGTGGCATCGCCCTTGCCGCATCTCTCTGCCGTCGCCACTACGTCGCTTCGTGCGGCGCTCCGGTTGCGTCAGATCATGGGCACGAAGGCCCGGGTCGAGGTTCGGAGACGCAATGGCGGACTGTTCGTGGAACTCATCGACATCGATGAACTCGATCGAAGCGGTCTCGCGGCCACTTCGGTACGCGTCGTTGCCGCCCTCCGCGCGGCGGACCCGTGGGTCCGCGCCATCAACGTCAGCCGCCGACAACGGGTACGAGAGCCTCTTCTTCCCCGGCTCTGACGCCACCGTCCAACACTTCGAACACAACAACTGAGAGGGAAGACAATGCGCACAATCGATGCAACCCGGAGATCGGGCATTGGCATCGGGGCTGAGCGGACGGTTCGCGAGGCCGCATCGCTGATGGAACAGTCGGGCGTCGGCGCGCTTGCTGTCCTTGACGGAGACCGGCTCGTTGGGATCGTCACCGACCGAGATCTCGTTCGGAGAGTTCTGGCCCGAGATCTGCCCTCGGACGCGCGAGTCGATTCGGTGATGACAACCCCGGTCGTGACCATCCCCGCCGATGGCGATCTTCACGACGCCTTCGCCCTCTTCCGCTCCCACGGCATCCGGCGCCTTGCGGTCGAACGCGACGGCTGCTTCGTGGGCGTCATCACCGTCGACGATCTCCTTGTCGATCTGTCGGCCGACCTCGCTGATCTGGCCCGGCCCATCACCGCGGAGGTCCTCTTCGCCCATCGCGACGTCCCGGTGCCGGCAACGACCTAACGCCGAGCACTCCGGCCGGTCCATTCGTCGATTAGTGACCTCCCGTTGCCGGAGCGCCCTCGCCTGCTTGGAAGAGGCCGAGGGCACCCTTGCCGACGTTGGCGAACTTGTGGGTGACGATGGGATAGAGCCCGGCTTCGTCGAACGTGAACTCGACGAAGCCGCCCTGGGCGGGTTGGAGGTCGAGCACCTGAGAACCACCGCGCCGGGCGTCGGGCCGCAAGACGTAGGACCCTTCCTTGAACACCGTGTCGAAGATGGTGCCGACGATGTG
>JBKJLU010000450.1:0-2607 GCA_046596815.1 Acidimicrobiales bacterium
ACGACCTGCGCTGGGAGGGCCCGCCCGATCCGACGGCGTTCAAGAACTTCTGTGACCGTATCGATGCGGGCGCCCTCTTCGAGAAGGTGGCGACCCTGAGTCTGGCCCGCCGCCGAGGCTGAAGGAGCTAGCGGGGCGGATCGAAGGGGGTGCGACTCGGCCGGGCCGGCGGCGGCGTCGGGGCCACCGGTTCGGCCGCAGGTGCGCCCGGTGCACCCGGAGCAACGGCCGGGGCTCCGGCCACCGGTGCGGCCTCGGGGGTGGCCACCGGAGCCGGTGCGGGTACGGCGTCGTCGCCACCGCCGAAAGGCTTGATGACCACGAACACGAGCACCAGGAGGAAGACGACACCGAGGACGGCGAGCATCTTCATCTGTTTCTGCTGATCGGCTTTGCCGCCCTTGATGGGCTTCGGGGCTACGTCACTCATCTCAGGCGCTCGCGGTGGTCGGGGCGGCCGCCGGAATGACGACTGCCGGGGCGATGAACATACGGCCGCCGATGGAGGCGCTCATCTCGCCACCCTCGCCGCCCTTGGACAGCGAGAAGTTCTCGACGGTGACGAGCCGCTCGCCATCCCGCAGTTGCTCGAGGAAGCGCAGGAGGGCGAAGTAGTCGCCGGTGACCTGGATCTGCAGGCCGATGGGGGTCGGACCGGCGGTGGCGGCACCGGGGGCGGCGCCCGCCGCGCCAGGTTGCTGCGGGGCGATCGACACGAAGCTGACGCCGGACTTCGTGGCCCGCTCGTTCACGGCGAGGATGAAGTCGTCGAGTTCATCGGCCGTAGGAATGGCCGTGGCCAGCAGCGCACGATCACGCTCGAGAACGTCGGCGTTCCGCTCGAGGATCTGCAGACGGGTGAGGCGGGTCTGCAACTCCACCGACCGTTGCTCGGCAGCCGCCTGTTCGGCCTTGGCCTCGTCGAGCTTCTTGCCTTGCGGCGACCAGAGGGCGAAGTACCACACGGCGGTGACGAGGAGGGCGGCGCCCACCCCGATGAGGATCAGCTTGGGTTTCACTTGTACTCCGTCGCGATGAACCGGTCGGACCGGGTGGACTTGGCGTTCGTCGTGATGTTGGCGTTGCTCGAGAAGGTCACGCCGTTGCCGCCGGGACCACCACCTCCCTTGGTCGAGGAGGGCACCCACAGGTCGGACAGGATGCCGAGTTGGCGCATCTTGGTGATCCAGTGGGCCGTCGAGTCCTGACTCAGGCCCGAGGCCGAGACGGTGACCGTGCCCATCGGAGCCGCGGCGGCTCCGGGTGCGCCGGGCGCTCCGGGCGCGGCCGGAGCCGCTCCACCGGCGCCGACGCTGAAGGTGAACGACGACAGTCCGACGTCGGTCGGCATCTGGGCGGTGAACGTGTCCATGAAGACGGGGATGTCGACGTCGGTGGCCAGCGCCGACTGCACGGCGGTGCGCAGGGCCGTGACCTGGGCCTCGGCCTGTTCGAAGGGCAGAAGTACCTGCACCTTGGCGTCGAGGGCATTGGCCTGGGCGGTCGCCTGCTCGGCGTCGTCCCGAGCCGTCGCCACTTGGGCGATCTTCACCACGCCGAGGCCGGCAAGGGCGGCGGCAACGACGCCGACCCCGACGCCCGTGAAGATGCGGGCCCGCTTCTCCGCACCTGCAGCGGCGTACTCCTTGGGGAAGAGCGTCGTGAGACGGGTGGCTGGTCCCGCAAGCGGGGCCATGGCCAGACCGACGGGAGCGGCCAGGACGGCGGCCGCGGCGGTCAGCTGTTCGTCACTGAGCCCGGTCTTGCCGAGCTTCAGGTATTCGAGGGGCGATGCCTGTTCGACGGGGACGCGTAGCTCGGTGGCCAGGCGAGCCCGGAGGCCGGCCATCTTGGCGCCGGCGCCGGTGAGCAGCACCCGCCGCAGTTCGACGTCGTCGTTCTGGGCGGTGAAGTAGTCGAGCGAACCCCGGATCTCCTCCACGAGCGGGTTGAGCTCGTTGGCGATCACGTCGGCCGCTTGCGCGGTCTGGGGATCGGCGAGGGCGATGCCGGCGCCACGCTTGAGGGCTTCGGCCCGCTCGCTGTCGACGCCGAGGGCCCGGGTCAGGTTCTCGGTGACCGAGGCTCCGGCGCGAGGCGTCATGCGGACGAGGCGAGGGGAGCCGCCGGTGTGCACGACGACGTTGGTGAGGCCGGCGCCGACCGAGACGATCGATTCCGACACACCGGGCTGGCCCGCAGGGACGAGGGCCCGGACGAGCGCGAACGGCGTGAGGTCGACGTGGGCCGGGGTGAGGCCGGCCTTGCGCACGGTCTCGAGGGTCATCGAGACCATCTGGCGCTGCGCCGCCACGACGAGAATGCGGAGGAACTCGCCACCTTCAGGTCCGGAATAGCGATCCTGGATGACGAAGTCGACGATGGCGTCCTCTTCGGCGAAGGGGATCACTTCCTGGGCTTCGTAGCGTAAGGAGGTCCGCACTTCTTCGGGGGACAGCGCCGGCACCTCGGCCTGGCGCACCTTCACCCACCGGTTGGCGATACCGACCGTGACCTTCTTCGACTTGAAGTCGCCGCGTGCCCAGAGCGCCTTGATGCCCTCGGTCACGGCCAACGAGTCGACGATCTCACCGTCGACGACCGCAC
>JBKJLU010000004.1:0-8059 GCA_046596815.1 Acidimicrobiales bacterium
GGGCCTTGGAGGAGGATGTGTTCGCCGTCGGTCACGGTCAGACTTTCGGGCCCCTGGATCCGGCGATGGTCGGGATCTCGGTACCAGACCTCCGTCACCACGTCGGGGGAGCCAGCGCGGACGGTGACGAACGTGCCATGGAAAGGGACGGTGTCAGCGGCTGACAGCGCCGTGCCGCCACCGTCCCCGCGGAGCGCGACGACGCTGGCCACGAGGCCGACCACGACGACGAGGACCGCGGCGACCGCCGGCGCGCCCGACGCGCGACGGCGCCAGCGGTCCCATCGGCCGGTGGCGCCGAGGGCAGCGGCGGCCGCCCCCAGCACCCGCTCTTCCAGCTCCGACTCCACCGGCTCGGGGACGTCGCGTGCCCGGAGCACGGCCCCGAGGTCAGTCATCGCCGGCGACCTCGCGCTGGAAGGCGCTGCGGAACGAGTTGCGCCCCCGAGCCAGCAACGACTCGGTCGCGTGGACGGAGCGGCCGATGGTCTCGGCGACGTCCGCCACGGGCATCTCGTCGAGGTAGTGGAGCGCGAGCACGCCGCGCTGGGCCGCCGGCACGGCGGCGAGGGCCGCCAGCGTCCGCTCTCGGGTCGCTCCCGGCAGCCAGTCGTCGTCGGGCCCCTCCCTCGCACCGACCTCGTCCGCCATGCGGGCCATCGTTCGTTGCTCCCGTACCGACCGGCGCACGTTGTCGACGTACTTGTTTCGGGCAACGGCCAGGAGCCACGCCGTCGTGAGCTGCGTGCTGGGCGACTGCCGGAGCAGCCTGGCGGCGGCGACCACAGTTTCACCCAACAGGTCCTCGGCGAGCGCCCGGTCGCCGCAGCGGGCCAGGAGCCAGCCGTACACCCTCGGTAAGGACGAACGGAGGAAGGCGAGCTGCGCGTCGGCTGTGGCGGCCTTGGCCACTCCGCCCGTTGGCACGTGCCGATCCCGCCCCGCCCTCGTCATCGTCGTCGAGCGCATGCCCTCCGCCTCCGCATGCCTACTGATCGTCCGAGCAAGCCGAATCCGTCGCGACCAGCCAAAGAATCTTCAACCAGAACTTCGGTCACGGCTGCAACGGGCGCTCCCAAGCTCAGACCGAGGCCCTCCAGCACCTTGCTAGAGCAGTCGGCGCAACAGTTCGAGTGATCCCGTCGGACCATCGACGACCAGGTCCGACCGCTCGAGCAACGCCGGGGGCGCCTCCGTGCTGCGGACTCCGATGCGCACGACCGTGGCCCCCGTCGATGTGGCGAGGTGGCTGAGGGCGTCGAAGGCCGGGAGATCGCCGAGGTCGTCACCCAGGAAGCAGGCCGCCGCCATCCCTTCGATCAGCGAACGCACCACCGTCCCTTTGTCGAGGGCGACGGGGGGACGCAGCTCGAACGACATGCGGCCCTCGTGCACCACCAGTCCGTGGGCGGTGGCCGCCGACTCCGCCCATGATCGGGCCCAACGATCTTCGGCGACGGCGGTGCGCACGTGCAGTGTCACCGAGAGGCCCTTGCGCTCGACGCCGACGCCGGGAGGAGCGTCGGCATCGGCCAGCATCGCCACCTCTTCGACGGCCGCGCGGAATCCGAGGGCCGTCTCGTCGACGGAGTAGGCGCCGCCCTCGAGACGCTCGATGCCGTAGAGGCCCGACAGCACCAGCGCGCTCGGCGGGCGGGAATCGAGTTCGAGCCGGTCTCGGAGAAACGCAACGGGACGGCCGGACACGACCGCCACCCGGGCGTACCTCGCCGCCAGCCCATGGAGGGCGTCGACGACGCCGTCGAGTGGGACGGCGGCTGCGGGATCGGCGACGATCGGCGACAGGGTGCCGTCGAAATCGGTGATCACCGCCGCCATGGACGGCTCGGCGCGGAAGGCGGCGACGAAATCCTCCGGGCTCACAGACGCACCGTCATGACCATGCTGCAGGTCTGGGCGGAGCCGGCAGAGTCGACCTAGGGCTTCTTGGTCGTCGTCGTGGCCGCAGGCGCGGCCGTCGTCGGCGGAGCGGTCGTCGCCCCTCCGGCGGCCGGCTTGGCCGTCGTCGGCGGAGCGGTCGTGGCCCCCGGGGCGGTGAACAGGCGGGCGGCGTCGGTGGCACCGAGCACGACGGCCACGTTGGCCCCCTTGGTGTCGAACGGAGGCGGCGTGCCGATCGGCTTCACCGTGGTCGGGGCCAGCCCGAGGGCGGCGGCCAGCGCAGCCGCTTCCCGATCGAATCCGGGCACGAAGAACACGCTGGAGTCGTTGACCGGTGCAGCATTCGACGGTGCCAGCACATTGAAGCCCAGCGGCTTGAGCTTGTCGCTGGCCGTGCCCGCCGCGCCCTTGGTGGGCGACGCGTTGGCCACGATGACCTTCACGTCCTTGGGAGCGCGCGTCGGGAGGGTGGTCGTGACCGCTACCGGAGCCGTCGTCGAGGCCGGAGAGCCTTCGCCGTTCCCACCGTCGCCATCCGAACCGTCGGCGGTGTCGCTGTCGCCGCGAGCGGCCACCGTCGATCCGGGCGGATCGGCGTCGGTGGCGTTCAGCAGCACGATTCCGATCAGGAGGGCGACCGCCAACAACGCCAGGCCCCGCGCACCGGCGCCGCCGGCGGACTTCACGAACGAGCCGTCTTGTGCGGCGTAGCGGCCGGGCTTCATCGGCGCGGCGGCTCGCCCGTCGGGCGACCCTCGAATCGGGCCTGGCGCTTGAGGTCGCGCCGCTTGCGCAGGCGACGCACCAGGAGGGGGTCGAGCGTCATCGCCTCAGGATCGTCGAGGACGGCGGCGAGAAGTTCGCGGTAGCGCGAAGGCGACAGGTCGAGGCGGCTGCGCATCGCCGCCTCCTTGGGTTCCGCCTCGAGCCACCAACCCCGTTCGAAGTCGAGGATGGCCCGGTCGCGATCGGTCAGTGCCATGGCCCCCATCCTGCCAGCCGTCCGTGTCCGTGCGGAGCATCCCCGCCAGAGCCGGGTGTCGGGATCGAACCGACGACATCCTCTTTACAAGAGAGGTGCTCTACCAACTGAGCTAACCCGGCGACGGCTTCGGCCTAGCCTACGGCCTCCCCCAAAGCGTAACTTCGGGACGTGAGACGCACGACGGTGGGGTTGGCCGTGATGCTCGCAGCCTCCTCCTGTGGTGGTGATGGTGGCGGCAACGACGATCGATCCGCGGCGACGACGACAACCAGAGCGTTGCCAACGACCACGACGTCGACGTCACTCGTCGCCCGCACGGACAAGACCGCTTCCACGGCACCCGCGGGGGCGATCGAGGTGCAGATGCGCAACTCCGAGTTCCAGCCTTCGACGCTGACGGCCAAGGCAGGCAACGTGACGTTCTTCCTCGTCAACACCGAGTCGTCGGACCTGTTCGAGAGCGAGCGGCCGCTGGACCGGACGCACAACCTGACGATCAACGGCACCGAGGGACTTCCTCTCGCCATCAGCGACCGCGTGGCCATCGGCGAGAAGGCGGCCTTCACCATCGAAGGACTCGACGCCGGCACCTACAAATTCCACTGCAACATCCCCGGCCACGCCCTCGTGGGCATGCGGGGGACCCTCGAGGTGCAGCCGAGCTAAGCAGCCGAGCTGAAGACCTCAGACCAGAACGAGAATTGCTTCGCTGGCCTCGGCGACGGAGTCGGCGGCGTCGCGCTCGGCCAGGTGGCCCTCGAGCTTGCGCTTGATGCGCTGCAGGGCGTTGTCGATCGACTTCACGTGGCGCCCGAGCTGGTCGCCGATCTCGTTGTAGCTCTTGCCCTCGACGTAGAGGCGCAGCACGTCGACCTCGAGGCCCGACAGCATCTCGGCCATCGAGGTGCGCATGCCATCCATGCGCTCGTTCGACACGACGGTGTCGGCGGGGTCGGACACGTAGTGATCCTCGAGGAGATCCTCGACGTGGCGCTCACCCGGATCGTCGCTGCCCCGCACGCCCGAGATCGACACGTACTGGTTGAGCGGCTGGTGCTTCTGGCGGGTGGCCGTCTTCACGGCGGTGATGACCTGGCGGGTGATGCACAGCTCGGCGAAGGCCCGGAAGCTGGCCTGGCGGTCGGGGCGGTAGTCGCGGGCCGCCTTGTAGAGGCCGATCAGGCCTTCCTGCTCGATGTCGTCGGAGTCGGCCCCGACGAGGAAGTAGCCACGGGCCTTGGCCCGGGCGAAGCGCCGGTAGCGATCGAGGAGCACCTGCACCGCCAGCTCGTGTCCACCCTGGAAACGGGCGACGAGATCGTCGTCGCAAAGCTCGATGAGCGGGACGACGTCGGTGCGAAGGGCCATGGGTGCATCTCCTGAAGGGCGGCGAGGGGGTGGAGGCGATGCTGCGAACCCCTAGCCCGAAAGAACTAGGTGACTAGTCCTTTGTACCTACTCGGCGCCTTACGTGTCAATGGTCACGTCCCGTTTGCCCGTTCGAAAGGGACGCTTCACCCGTTTCCCCCCGCTTGGCGCCGTCGGGCGACCTCGAAACAGGCCACGGCGGCCGCCGCCCCCACGTTCAAGGAGGAGAGGGAGCCGAGCTGGGGGATGGCGGCCAACAGATCGCAACGCTCCCGCACCAGCCGGGACAGGCCCGTCCCTTCGGCGCCCAGGACGAGGGCCAACGCCTCGGTGGCCAGATCGAGCTCGAACACCGACCGGGGGGCATCGCCGTCGAGCCCGACCGTCCACACGCCGGCGGCGCTCAGGGTCTGCAGGGCGGACGGGATCCCGGCGACGACGGCGATGGGCACGTACTCGATGGCTCCGGCCGCCGCCTTGGCCACCGTGGGAGTCACGTGGACCGAGCGGTGGCGGCCGAGGACGACCCCGGTCACGCCGGCGCTGTCGGCCGTGCGCAGGAGGGCGCCCAGGTTCTGGGGGTCGGTGACGCCGTCGACCACGATGAGGAAGGGGGGCGGGCTGCCCTCCCGGCGAGTCGTCAGCTTGGCCAGATCGGACTCGGGCAGCGGATCGGCATGAGCGAGCACGCCCTGGGGGGCCTCGCTGCGAGCCTCGCCGTCGAGGCGGGCCCGCCCGACCTCGCGGACCGGCACCCGAGCCTCTTGGGCCAGGTCGAGGATCTCGGCGATGACCGGATGGTCACGATCGACCGTGTCGGAGATCCACACGTCACGGATGCGGCGCCGCCCCGCATGCAGGAGCTCGCGGACCGCCCTGCGCCCCTCGACCTGGTCTCCGCCCAGTCCCGTGTCCTTGCGGCCCTTGGTCGACGAAGGCGTCTGGTCGGGACGCCGGCCCCCCCGGTCGTTTCGTTCGGGTCGGTCGGGTCTCCCGCGACCACCGCGGGTCACAGGACCTCAACCGCCTCGACGAGAGCGACGGCCCAACAGGCGACGCCCTCGCCTCGGCCGAGGGAACCCAGGCCTTCGGCCCGCTTGGGCTTCACCGAGACGTCGGCCCCGACGGCGCCCCGGAGCCTGGCCTCCATGGCCTGGCGGTGCGGGGCCAGCTTGGGGGCCTCGAGGACGACGGCGCAGTCGACGTTGACGACGGTCCATCCCGCGGCGGCCACCCGATCCCGGACGATGCCAAGCAAGGCGATGCTGTCGGCGCCTTCCCACGTGGGATCACTCGCCGGGAAGAGCCCGCCGAGATCTCCCAGACCGGCGGCGCCGAGCAGGGCGTCGGCCACGGCGTGGGCGATCGCATCGGCATCGCTGTGCCCCTCGAGCCCCCGCTCGCCCTCGAGGGCGACGCCTCCCAACACGAGCCGCCGATCGGGGTCGTCGCTGAAGGGGTGCACGTCGTAGCCCATGCCGACGCGGATCACGGGCGCTGCTCGAGCAGGGCTCTGGCTACGGCCAGATCCTGGGGGTGGGTGAGCTTGAGGTTGCCAGGATCGCCCTCGACGATCACGACCGTCCCGCCCCCGGACTCGATCAGCGCGGCATCGTCGGTGGCGTCGGGCTCGTTGACGTGGGCCGCTCGAAGGGCGGCGGCGGCAAACGCCTGGGGAGTCTGGACCTCGACCAGATCGGCCCGATCGACGGTCTCGAGCACTCGACCTTCGGCCACCCGCTTGACCGTGTTGGCCACGGGGATCGCCGGGATGGCGCAGTCGGCCCCATTGCGCACGGCGGCGATGACCGCCTCGAACAAGGCGATGGGGGCGAGCGGACGGGCGCCGTCGTGCACCAACACGATGTCGGCGTCTCCCGGCACCGCCGCCAACCCCGCCCGCACCGAGGCCGAACGGGTCGTGCCCCCCGGTACCACGGCGTCGACGCCGGGCTCGCGGCGCCCGGCCGAGTCGGGGGGAACTACGAGGATGACGCCTTCGCTCACCGACTGGGCGGCGCTCAGCGCCCAGTCGAGCACCCGCCTATCCCCCAGGCGTTCGTACTGTTTGGCCCGCCCGAAGCGTGACCCGCTCCCCGCCGCCACCACGATCGTCCACACCGGCACGACCGGGAGGCTATGTCTTCGGTTCGCTGCGCACAGAAGCCGCTCCGCTCACGTGCCGGCTGCTCGCTGGCGCTCCCGACGCCGGCCTCGAGTCCGCCGGATGTGTCCTCAACCTGCTTGGGAGATGGAGGCGAAGAGCATGTTGCCCATGGCTGTCTTGACGTTGCCGGTGATGCGGGCGTCGACCTCGCGGCCCACGAGCAATTCGCCGTCGGCCACGACCACCATCGTCCCATCGTCGAGGAAGCCCACGCCCTGACCCGGCTCCTTGCCCGACCGCGTGATGGGCAGGCGGACGACCTCACCGGCCACGTGCACCGGCCGCATGCCGTCGGAGAGGCGGTGGAGGCTGAGGCACTTCACGCCCTGCAACTCGGCGATGCGCTGCAACGGTTCGTCGACGGTGATGAGTCCGACCTTCAGGCGGCGGGCCAGGGCCACGAGCTTGGCGTCGACCTCGTCGTGTTCGACCACCTCGTCGTCGAGCACGTTCACGTCGACGCCGGGGTGACCCTGCAGCGCGTCGAGCAGGTCGAGACCGCGGCGACCCTTGCGGCGGCGGACGGGATCCTGGGCGTCGGCGATCGACTGCAACTCGTCGAGGACGAACTTCGGCACGAGGAGCGGCCCTCGCAGGAATCCGGCCCTGGCGATGGCCAGAAGTCGGCCGTCGATGATGGCGCTGGTGTCGACGAGGTGGGCCTCACTCTCCGGACCGAGGGGCGTGGCCCGCACCAGGGGCCGGGTCGAGAGGCCGGCCATGGCCAGCAGGTCCTCGTACTTGCGCGATCCCAGGCGCCAGCCGAGATACCCACCCACCCAGACGATGAGGGCGAAGATCGGCCAGCCCCAGAGTCCGGGCACGAGGGCCACGAAGGGCACCCCGAGGAGGGCGCCGAGGCCGGCGAGGAACGCCGCTCCGAAGGTCCCGACGAGCAGGCGACCAGGATGGATCTCGTCGACCCGTTCCTCGACCAAACCCATGACCTGACGCAGGAGGCGCCCGATGATGCCGCCGGCGACGTAACCGACGCAGGCACCGAGGGTGGCCCCGATGATCGCGCCGTTGTCCTCGAGGCCGGCGCCGCTACCGCGACCGAGGGTGTACCCGGCGGCGGTGGCCAGAAAGACGATGAGCAGACGGACGATCTCGACGAACACGGCCCTCTCTTCTCGGTTGCGCCTCTCTCTTATCGGTTACGGCAGGGCTTCGTTGAGCTTCTTTTCTGCCTCTTCTTCGGAGACGCCGATGGCGAAGGTGAGCTCGGACACCAGGATCTGGCGGGCCTTCGAGAGCATGCGCTTCTCGCCGGCCGACAACCCCTTGTCCTTGTCGCGGATGGACAGGTTCCGCACGACCTCGGCCACCTGGTAGATGTCGCCCGACTTCAGCTTCTCCACGTGGTTCTTGTAGCGGCGCGACCAGTGCGTGGGCATGCGCGCCTCCTTCTTGCGGAGGACGGCGAACACCTCCTCGACCTCTTCGTCGTTGATGACCTCGCGGAGGCCGACTTCGTCGCACTTGTCGGTGGGCACCATGAGGGTGAGGTCGCCGTAGGCCAGCTTCAGGACGAGGTACTCGTTCGTCTCGCCGAACGCTTCCTTCTTCTCCTTGCGCTCGATCACGGCTGCCCCGTGGTGGGGGTAGACGACCTTGTCACCGACGTCGAACGGCAT
>JBKJLU010000069.1:0-3292 GCA_046596815.1 Acidimicrobiales bacterium
CAGTTCGCCACCGACCGCCGCGCCGAGATCACCTACGACCCGGGCGAGTTGAACGCCGAGGACTTCATCGACGACGCCCCCCTCGTCGTCACCATGACCAAGGCGGGCTACATCAAGACGACGGCGGCCGGGGCCTTCCGCACCCAGGGCCGGGGCGGTCGCGGCATTGCCGGTGCCCGGCTGAAAGAGGAGGACCTGGTCACCCAGATCATCCACACCACGGCCCACGCCTACCTGCTGTTCTTCTCGAACACCGGCAAGGTCTACCGCTTGAAGGCCCACGAGGTTCCGATGAAAGAGCGGACGGCGCGCGGCACCGCCATCGTGAACCTCCTTCCGCTGGCGCCGGACGAGAAGGTCCAGGCCATCATCGACACCCGCGACTACCCGGAGGACCGCTACCTGTTCTTCGCCACCCGCTCGGGGCAGGTGAAGAAGACGGCTTTCAGCGAGTACGACAAGAGCCGGCGCGAAGGCTTCATCGCCATCAACCTCCACGTGGGTGACGAGCTCGTGCGGGTGCTGCAGACCAGTGGCAGCGACGACATCTTCCTGGTGAGCCGCAACGGCACGACCATTCGCTTCAACGAGTCCGACGTGCGGCCACTCGGTCGTGGCACCGCCGGCGTGCGGGGCATGCGCATGAAGGCCGACGACGTCGTGGTGTCGTGCGACGTCGCCCGCGACGACACCAGCATCCTCATCGTCACCGAGTCCGGCTACGGGAAGCGGACGCAACTCGACCGCTTCAACGTCCAAGGGCGCGGTGGCCAAGGGGTGCGGGGTATCAAGCTCACGGCCAAGAAGGGGTATGTCGTCGCCGCCTTCATGGTGGGCCTCGACGACGAGATCTTCCTGGTCTCCTCGGCCGGCGTCACCATGCGCCAACCGGTACGAGGCATCTCGTCACAGGGCCGCGACGCCACCGGCGTCAAGGTCATGAACCTCGATGCCGGCTCGACGGTGGCCTCGGCCGCCCCGATCCTCGACCGTCCGACCGACGAGGACGCTCCTTCGGCCTAGGCGCCCTCCGCACTTCCCCCCTCCTGGCTTTCGATTCGGGGAGGACCCGTGCACCGTCACCATCACTCGGATCGGGGCCAGGTGGCCCCCCTCGTCGCCCTTCTGGCTGTGGCCGTCGGCGTGGCCTGCCTCGGCCTGGGGCGATTCGCCGGCGGTGCTGTCGACGCCGCCCAGGCCCGCACGGCCGCCGACGCCGCCGCCCTGGCGGCGACGAGCGCCGACGACAGCGCTGTCCGCGACATCGCCGCCCGGAATGGCGCGGTCGTGACGTCGATCGAGCGGGTCGGGGCCGACGTCCGGGTTCGGGTTCGGGTCGGCGTGCAGACGGCCTCGGCGCGCGCCCGGGTTACGTCGAAGTGATCTGTGTGCGTTCGGGTGCCGCCACCGCCCCCGAACGCACACAAATGGCCGGGGGGCGGCGGAATTGACCGGCGATTACCGGAGGGAGGCCACGGGTAGGCTCCGAAGACCATGGCCCAAGGTCGCCGAGTCCGCCGAGTTGTGCGCAAGATCGACACCTGGTCGGTGCTGAAAGTATCGGGCCTCTTCTCGGTGAGCCTCGTATTGGTGCTGCTCATCGCCGGCATCCTGTTGTGGACGGCCGGCTCGGCCCTCGGGGCCATCGACAGCGTCGAGAAGTTCATGGGGGCCATCGGGTTCGAGGACTTCACGTTCATCGGCAGCCAACTCCTGCGAGGATTCGTCGCCGCTGGCCTCGTACTCGTCGTCATGGGTACCGGCTTCAGCGTGCTCGTCGCCGTGATCTACAACCTGATCAGTGATGTCGTCGGGGGAATCGAACTGACCGTCCTCGAGGAGGACACCCGCCTCGCGACGTCCGTCGCCAGCAAGGCCCCCGACCGGCCCCGCCGGACGGAGGAGCAGCCGGTCGCCTCCGGCTATCCTGCGTGACCCTGCGGGGCTATAGCTCAGTCGGTTAGAGCGCAGCACTGATAATGCTGAGGTCGGTGGTTCGATTCCACCTAGCCCCACTCCGATGACCCAATTCTGCCCGTGAGGGCTCTCCGCCGTGCCGTGGTTGCCCTGTTCACCGCCGGGGTCGTCGCCGGCGTGTTGCGCTTGCGGGGCACGGGCGGCGTTCCGCCCCAGAAGGGCGGCTGGCGCGAGCTCAGCGGTCCCGAGCTGCGCTGACTCGGATGCGGATCGTTGTCGCCGGCTGCGGCGCCGTGGGCGCTCGCGCCGCTCGACAACTCCAGACCATCGTCGGCTTGACCGATCTGGTCCTGGTCGATCCTGATCGCTCCCGGGCCGACCGGGTGGCGGCGTCGCTGGGATCGCCGGCGCGGGTGGCGGCGTGGGCCGACGAAACGCTCGACGATCCGGGCACCGTCCTCGTCCTCACCCTGCCCGCGGGCGAGCACCGCCGACTGGCCGAGGTCGCCATCGAGCGAGGTGCCGACGTCGTCTCGGTCGCCGACGACATCGACGAGGTGACCAGGTTGCTCGACCTCGACGCCGAGGCGACCGAACGGGGCCGCACCGTCGTGGTCGGCGCCGCCTTCTCCCCAGGGCTCACCTGCTTGTTGGCCCGGCACGCCGCCGCCGATTTCTCGGCGGTCGACGAGATCCACGTGGCCAAGACGGGAACCGGCGGCCCGGCGTGCGCCCGTCAGCACCATCGAGCCCTCGGGGGCGAGGCCGTCGACTGGCGTGACGGCGGCTGGATACGGCGGCCTGCGGGATCAGGGCGTGAGTTGTGCTGGTTCCCCGATCCGATCGGGGGCCTCGATTGCTACCGGGCGGCCCTGCCCGACGCGCTGTTGCTGCGACCGGCGTTCCAGGCTGCGGGTGTCACGCGCATCACGGCGCGCATGAGCGCGTCGCGGCGGGATCGGGTCACGGCCCGCCTTCCCATGCTTCGCCGACCCCACGCCGAAGGCGCCATCGCTGCCGTCCGGGTCGAGGTGCGGGGTCGTCGCGGCGTGGGTACGGACACCCGAACACTCGGCGCCATCGACCGTCCTGGCATCGCGGCAGGTGCGGTGCTTGCGGTAGCGGCGTCGTGGCTGGTCGAGGGACGCCTGGCCAGGCCCGGTGCCGGTGGACTGGCCGAACTGGTGGCCGAGCCCTTGGCCTTTCTCCGTGATCTCTCCGAGCGAGGGGTCCGTTCGGCCGTCTTCGAGGGTGGCGCCAGCGGCTGACATCAGCGCTACCGTGGGCGGCAATTCGGGGACGTAGCTCAGTTGGCTAGAGCACCGCCTTTGCAAGGCGGGGGTCGTGGGTTCGAGTCCCATCGTCTCCACCACCA